>NZ_JBSFVR010000555.1:0-3367 GCF_053592415.1 Streptomyces sp. NPDC002690
ATCGGCCGCTGGGCCGTCGAGCACGGGCTGTGGGTGCTGACCGACGAGATCTACGGGCCGTCCGCGTTAGGGTCGCGGAGTGCTTGATACAACGCCCTTGATCACCGTCGTGGACCGTTTCGCCGACCGCCTGCGAGCCGCCCCGCAGAGCCGCCTCCAGCAGGGCACCGCCGAGCGGGCGCTGGCGGTGGCACGGGAGCTGAGCGCCCGCGCGCAGCGCGTGGAACGCCCGGGTCGGGAGCCGTACGTCATGCCGGACGGCGGGATGTTCGGCGTCGGGGACCAGGTGTCCGTCGCCGGCCACGATCTGGCGGTGGCACTGGAAACGGCCTCGCCCGGGGAACTGGACGAGGCCGTGCGGTACGTGACCGGGGCGGCGGCGCAAGCGTTCGCGTAGAGCCCGGAGCGTTCGGGCGGAGCCGGGGCCGCCCGCGCCCGCCCGGGTCAGAACGAGGCGATGACGCGGTCCGCGAGGATGTAGACGTTGTCCGCGCCGCAGGAGAAGGTCAGGGCGTAGGCGCCCGAGACACCCGAGCCGCCCAGCAGCACCGGCTGTTCGCCCGCGCGCAGGGAGTCCGCGAGCCGTTCGGCCGTCTCCCGGTGCCCCGGGGTCATGCAGAGGGTGGTGCCGTCGGCGAAGACGTACACGTCCAGGGTGCCGAGCGGACCGGGGCGTACGTCCGTCAGCCCGATGCCCGTACAGGCGAGCTCTTCCAGACGGTTCACCGTGCGCTCGTGGTCCGTGACCACCGGCGTGCGCACCGGGACGAAGTCCGGGTGGGACGGGTGGCGGCGGCGGGCGGCGGCCAGCTCCGGAGAGTCGTCCGCGAACTCCGCGGGCCCGGCCGCGGTCCCGGGATCCTCGCCCGGACCGGCCGCCTCGCGGGAGGCCGCCGAGTCGCCGAGCTCCGCCGACTCGGCGAACTCCCGCATCGCCTCGGTCACACCCGCGTCGTCGGGGTGGGCGGGAACGGTCGGGAAGGCGGCGAACACCGTCTCGTCGGTCTCGTCCGTCTCCTCGGCGAAGGGGAAAGCCAGCGCCTCCAGGCCGGTGAAGTCCGCCTGACGGGGAAGGAAGTACGGGGCGTCCTCGGCGAGGCCGGCCAGCCCGCCCAGCAGGGACGGGGCGTCGGCCGCGTCACGGGCCTCCTGCGCCGCCCAGAAGGCGCGCGCCTCGGCCAGTTCTCGTTCCCGCTCCTCGGCGAGAGCCTCCGACACGGCCGCGCGTATCTCGTCGGGAGCGGCGCCGGTGCGGCTCTGTGCCGGGACCGTGCGGGTCAGCTCCCTGTCCCGGGCGAGCTCCTCGCGCAGCCCGGCGACCTGCCGGTGCAGTCCGCGAGCGGTGTGCACGGCGGCGGCGCCCACGGCCGTGGCTGCGGCGGTGGTCAGCAACAGGGCAAACGACATGGCGCTCACTGACATACTCCCGGTCTCTATCGATACCCCCGACTTCCTACATCAGCTTGTCCTGTCCTTCCGCCGACCGTCAGTGCAAAACGTCACGAACTGGACAGGACCTTGGTCCCGGCGTTTCCGCCCGACCCCCTCTGAGCTGCGGAAACGATGGCGCTCGGGGACGCACATCACATCCTGGGGGAGATTCGGTCACGGTGCGGGCTCGACGGGATTCGCCGACACCTCGCGGAGGCAGGCGACGCCCCTCCGGGGGGAACGCGCGGCCCGTCGCCCCGGGCCCCGTGCCGGTGGGGCGCCCGCACACGGAGCCGGGCGGAGGGATTCCCCCGCCCGGCTCCGGCTGATGCGGCGCGCTGACCGGCGCGCCGGCCGGCTCGGTCCCGGCGGGTCAGCTGAGGCGCTCGATGACCATGGCCATGCCCTGGCCGCCGCCGACGCACATGGTCTCCAGGCCGAACTGCTTGTCGTGGAACTGGAGGCTGTTGATCAGGGTGCCGGTGATGCGGGCGCCCGTCATGCCGAAGGGGTGGCCGACCGCGATGGCCCCGCCGTTGACGTTGACCTTCTCCAGCGGCAGGCCGAGGTCCCGGTAGGAGGGGATGACCTGGGCGGCGAAGGCCTCGTTGAGTTCGGCGAGGTCGATGTCGTCCACGGTGAGGCCGGCGCGCTTCAGCGCCTGCTTGCTGGCCTCGACCGGCCCGTATCCCATGATCTCGGGGGAGAGGCCGGAGACGCCGGTGGAGACGATCCGGGCGAGCGGGGTCAGGCCCAGCTCGCGGGCCTTGGTGTCGGACATGATCACGAGGGCGGCGGCGCCGTCGTTGAGCGGGCAGCAGTTGCCGGCGGTGACCAGGCCGTCGGGGCGGAAGACCGGCTTCAGCCCGGAGACGCCCTCCAGCGTGACGCCCGCGCGCGGGCCGTCGTCCTTGGAGACGACCGTGCCGTCCGGGGTGGTGACGGGGGTGATCTCGCGCTCCCAGAAACCGTTCTTCAGGGCTTCCTCGGCCAGGTTCTGGGACCGTACGCCGAACTCGTCCATCTCCGCCCGGCTGATGCCCTTGAGGCGGGCCAGGTTCTCGGCGGTCTGCCCCATCGAGATGTACGCGTCCGGGATCAGCCCGTCCTCGCGCGGGTCGTGCCAGTCGCTGCCGGACTGCTCGGCGCGGGCAGCCGTACGAGCCTCGGCCTCGGCGAAGAGCGGGTTGCGGGTGTCCGGCAGGCTGTCGGAGTTCCCCTTGGCGAAGCGGGAGACCATCTCGACACCGGCCGAGATGAAGACGTCGCCCTCACCTGCCTTGATGGCGTGCAGCGCCATGCGGCTGGTCTGGAGCGAGGAGGAGCAGTAGCGGGTGACCGTACAGCCCGGCAGGTGGTCCATCCCCATCTGTACGGCGACGACGCGGCCCAGGTTGTTGCCCTGCTCGCCGCCGGGAAGGCCGCAGCCGAGCATCAGGTCGTCGATGTCCCTCGGGTCCAGCTCGGGGATCTTCGCCAGCGCGGTCTGGATGATGGTGGCGGTCAGGTCGTCGGCGCGCAGGTCCTTGAGCGACCCCTTGAAGGCGCGGCCGATGGGCGAACGGGCGGCAGAGACGATCACGGCTTCGGGCATCACGCGGCTCCAGGGGGACGGGAAGGCTCAACGACGGTACGGCCGTGGCCGGGCGGGACGCGACCGGACGGCCGGGCAGGCGGACCGGCCGGAACCACCGCGGAACGGTGGACCCCGCCGGACCGTTCCGGCATCACTGTCTGGGAAGTTACCCGTACGTCAGGCCGAGGTCACCGGCCTGACCGTGTGATGCGGACCTCTTTTCTAAGCGCTTGCTCAGCCTTCTCGCGCGGTGCTCGCCCGGCCTTTCCGCGGACCGCTCGCCCGGCTTTCCGCAGGCCGTCCGTCCGTTCTTCCCGCAGGCCGGCCGCCGTTCTCCTCACGGGCGCCGCCGCGCCGCGC
>NZ_JBSFVR010000556.1:0-3361 GCF_053592415.1 Streptomyces sp. NPDC002690
TCGCCGGGTTCACGCCGTTCGGCGGCGGCCACCCCGGCGCGGTGCTGCGCCGGCACGTCACGGAGACCGTCGTCCCGCTCCCCGGCATCCCCGAGCACCGCACGCACCCGGTAGACGTCCGCGATCAGTCGCTCGGTGATCACCTCGTGCGGGGGGCCCGCCGCGACCACCCGTCCGCCGTCCATCACGGTGACCAGGTCGCAGAACATCGCGGCCAGGTTCAGGTCGTGCAGGGCGACGACGCAGGTGAGCGGCAGTGCGGACACCAGCGCCAGCAGGTCCAGCTGGTGCTGGACGTCCAGGTGGTTGGTGGGTTCGTCCAGCAGGAGTTCGCGGGGCCGCTGGGCCAGGGCGCGGGCGATCTGGACCCGCTGGCGTTCGCCGCCGGACAGGGTGTGCCAGGACTGCCCGGCCCGGTCCGTCAGCCCGGTGCGTTCCATGGCCTCGCGCACCGCTTCGTCGTCCGCAGGCCCCGGCGCCGACCAGGCCCTGCGGTGCGGGATGCGCCCGAGGCGTACGACGTCGAGGACGCTGAGTTCGACCTGGGTGGCCGCGTGCTGGTCGACGACGGCGACCCGCCGGGCCACCGTGCGCCTGCTCGTCGCGGCCAGCGGCTCGCCGTCGAGGGTGACGAGGCCGCCCTCCGGCGGGAGGACACCCGCGAGCACCCGCAACAGGGTCGACTTTCCTGAACCGTTGGGGCCGATCAGACCGACGGTGGCGCCGGGCGGCGGGGCGAGGGTCACTCCGTCGAGGATCAGGCGCCCGCCCGCGGTCCGGCTCACCCGGTCGGCCCGCAGACCCTCGGCGGGGGCGGTCATACGACCCTCCGGGTGCGGTGCAGGACGAGCACGAAGGCGGGTACCCCGATCAGCGCGGTGACCACGCCGACCGGCACCTCCTGCGGGTCGAGGACCGTCCGGGCCAGGGTGTCGACCCAGACCAGGAAGACCGCTCCGGCCAGCGCCGTGACGGGCAGCAGTCTGCGGTGCCCCGCACCCGCAGACGCGCGGGCGGCGTGCGGCAGCACCAGGCCGACGAAGCCGATCGCCCCGGCCGAGCTGACCAGCGCGGCGGTGAGGAGCGCGGTGGTGCAGAGCAGCACGGTCCGGGTGCGCGCGACATGGACGCCCAGGGTGGCCGCGGCGTCCTGCCCGAAGGCGAAGGCGTCGAGCGTACGGGCGTGCCCCAGGCAGATCATGAGGGTCACGACGACGATGCCGGCGCAGAGCCGTACGTCCGTCCAGCCGACACCGCTGAGTGAACCGAGCAGCCAGAACAGCACCCCGCGCGTCTGCTCGGCGTCGGCGGCGGTCATCACGACGAACGACGTGAGCGCGGAGAACAGTTGCATCACCGCGACGCCCGAGAGCACGACCCGGTCCGTGGTGCCGCCGAGGGTGTGGCTGAGCAGGAGAACGAGCGCGAACGAGGCGAGCGCCCCGACGAACGCGCCCGCCGAGAGGGACACCGCGCCCCCGCCGACGCCCAGCACCACGACCACGACGGCGCCGGTGGACGCCCCGGAGGAGACGCCGAGGACGAACGGGTCGGCGAGCGGGTTGCGGAGCAGCGACTGCATGACGGTCCCGCACACCGCGAGCCCGGCGCCGCAGACGGCGGCGAGCAGGGTGCGCGGCATCCTGAGGTCCCAGACGATGCCGTCCCGGATCGGGCTCAGTTCCGTGCCGCCGAGGCCCAGATGGGCGGCGACCACCGACCACACGTCGGCGACGGAGATCCGGGCCGGGCCGATGGTGACAGCCACCGCGACGGAGGCCAGGAGGAGGACGGTCCCGCCGGCCCACAGGAGGGGTTCGGGCACCGTCCGCAGGCTCGTGCGCCACCCGGGCCGTGCGCCGGTACCGGACGGTGCGCCGGAGCCGGTCCCGGCCGGGGCGTTCGCCGCCGGCCGTGGACGGACGGCTGCCGGGTCCGGGGCGGCGGTCATCCGGCGAGCCCGAACTCGCGCAGCCCGGCGGCGACGAGTTCGATGCCCTCCACCGTACGGATGGAGGGGTTCATCGCCTGGCCGCTGAGCAGGACGTACCGCTTGTTCCGTACGGCGTCCATGTTCCGGGTGACCGGGTTGGACTCCAGGAATTCAATCTTCTTCTCGGCGCTCTCGGCCGTCTGCGACTTGCGGGTGAGGTCGCCGATGACGAGGACGTCCGGGTCACGGTCCGCGATGGTCTCCCAGTTGATCTGGGGCCACTCCTCGTGGGTGTCGTCGAAGACGTTCCTGGCGCCGAGTTCGGTGGTGATGACGCCGGGTGCCCCGCAGCAGCCGGCCAGGTACGGGGCCTCGGAGTTGGCGAACCAGTAGAGGAGGGTGGCGTGGGAGGCGTCGATGCCGTCCGTGGCCTTCGTCACCCGGGCCCGCAGGTCGGCTATGAGCTCCTCGCCCCTTTCCCGTACGCCGAACACCTTGGCCAGGTCGCGTATCTCGCCGTAGATGCTGTCGAGGGTGAGGGCGGTGGAGCGGGCTCCGTCGCCGTCGCCGCTGTTGTCCTTGCCGGTGCAGTCGGAGGGCGAGACGTACGTGGGTACGCCCAGGTCCTCGAACTGCTCGCGGGGCGCGACTCCGCCCTTGCCGAGGGTGGACTCGAAGGAGGCGCTGACGAAATCGGGCTCCTGCTCCAGCACCTTCTCCGAGGAAGGGGCGTTGTCGGAGAGTCTGGGAACCTTCGCGTTGGCCTTCTCCAGGCCCTTCATGACGGGGTCGGTCCAGGTCGCGCTGCCCGCGAGCCGGTCGGCGAGGCCGAGGGAGAGCAGGATCTCCGTCGATCCCTGGTTGAGGGAGACCGCGTGGTGCGGTGCGGACGTGACGGTGACGGTGCGTCCGCAGTTCTGGAGCGTCACCGGATATCCGTCAGCGGCCTTTCCCGCGGCGGCGGGTGCGCTGTCGTCGGTGCCGCCGCAGGCGGTCAGCAGCAGGAGCCCCGCCGCCAGCAGGGCAGCGGAACGGGCGGATCGGGCCATGGGGGGCACGAGGTACCTCGGCGTCTCTGGGCCCATGCGCGGGGCCCGTTGTACGGAGTACTGCGGCCCGTTCGGGTCGCAGGGCGCCAGCAGGTCTTCGGACTCGGGTTCGTGCGGACGGGGCGCCTTCCCGGGGAACCGTGGGTCTCCCAGTGGCCGTGGCCCCGCCCGTCCCCCTCACCGCTGCGCGTCAGTTCCGGACTCTCACCGGATTCCCTGACCCCATGTGTGGAGTGCGACTGGCCCTGGGAAGCTATCACGCCCTCGGACCGCGCCCGGGTCCCGCCCGGCCCGCCGCCGAGGTGGCCGGGGACGGTGGCGTCATTCCTCTGCCCGATATCGTAGATACCCGCGGTGTGTGCCTGATACTCCGTTTGCG
>NZ_JBSFVR010000557.1:0-3269 GCF_053592415.1 Streptomyces sp. NPDC002690
CGGCCATCGCCTCGTTCGAGGGTGCGGAGGTGGTGCTGACCGACGGCACACGGCTGACGCCGGACGCGGTGATCGCGGCGACGGGTTACCGGCGGCTTTCGCTTACGGACCGGTGCCGGCCAAGGGCGCCGTGCCGGCCGGCGAGGTCCCCACGCAGGCTCCCGCCTACCGGCGTCGGGTCCCCGCGTCTGCCCGTGCGGCTTTCGCCTGCCGGTACAGGCTTCGCATGACCGGCGCCGGTCCCCGCTTTCCAGCATTGCCCCCGCTTATCGGCACTGCCTCGCTAACCGGCATTGCCCCCGCTTATCGGAACTGCTCCGCCTAGCGGCACGACTTACCCGTTCACGGCCGCTGTTCGCGCTTCAGCCGCGCCGAGGTGAAACGGGTGGCGGCGACCGTCGTCGGGTCCTCCGGCCACGGGTGCCGCGGGTAGCGTCCGCGCAGCTCCGTGCGGACGGCGCGGTACCCCTCCCGCCAGAACGAGGCCAGATCCGCGGTCACCGCCGCCGGCCGCCCCGCCGGGGACAACAGGTGCACCAGCACGGGCACCCCGGCCACCGAGGGCGTCTCGGCCAGGCCGAACAACTCCTGGAGCTTCACCGCGAGGACCGGCTGCTCGCCGTCGTACTCCACGCGGATACGGGACCCGCTCGGCACCTCGATCCGCTCCGGCGCCAGCTCGTCCAGCCGGGACGCCTCGCCGCTCGCCCACGGCAACAGCCGACGCAGTGCCTGCCCCGCGTCGATCCGCCCCAGGTCCGCACGGCGGCGCGCACGCGACAGTTCCGGCTCCAGCCATTCACCGGCGCGCGCCAGCAGCGTCCCGTCCGACATCTCGGGCCACGGCGCACCCAGGACCCGGTGCAGGAAGGCCAGCCGGGCCCGCAACTGCTCGCTGTCCCGGGTCCACCGCAGCAGCCCGGTGCCCTCCCGGCCCAGCCCTTCCAGGAGCGCGGTCCGCACCAGCTCCGGGGCAGGCTGCTTCAGCGGGCGCACCACCAGTTCCACCGCCCCCAGCCGGTCCACCACGCGTGCCACCACGTCGCCGTCGCCCCAGCGGACCTCCTCGCCCCGGAACCGCAGGTGCCCCGCGGCCAGCACCGCGGTGTCCTCGTCGATCACCGCTGCCAGCCTCACCCGGGCCGACGCGGCGTGGGTAGGCCTGTCCGCGACGGCGACCGCGAGCCACGCCGAGCCGCGCAGCCCCGAACCGTCCCGCAGCTCCGCCCCGGTCCCGGACGCCATCAGAAACGCTTCCCCGCCCCGGCCCCGTGCCACCCGCTCCGGGAAAGCCAGCGCGGCCACCAGCCCGGCGGCGGCGTCGTCCGTGACCGGGGTCGCCCCGCCCGTAGAGCCGCCAGCCGTAGAGCTGGCGCCCGTAAAGCCGGCGCCCGTAGAGCCGCCGCCCGTAGAACCGGCGGCAGGCCAGTCCCCGGCCTCCCCGCCGCCCAGCGAGGACGACAACCGCCGCACCTCCTGGCGCCAACGCGCGGCGTACCCGTCGCCGCCCCGGCGCGCGTTGCGCAGGGCCGCCGCCAGATCGTCCCCGTACTCGCGGGGCGGCTCCTCGCTCAGCAGGGCCACCACCTCGGCCGCCCGGCGCGCCCCGACCTCCCGGGCTCCGTCGACCAGGGCCCGCGCCAGCCGGGGGTGGACACCGAGGCGGGACATCCGCGTGCCACGCCCGGTCACCCGCCCGTCCGCGTCCACCGCCCCGACCGCCCGCAGCACCTCGCGGGCCGCGCCCATCGCTCCCGCGGGAGGCGGGTCGAGCAACGCGAGGTGCACCGCCCCGGGGTCGCCCCAGCACGCGGCCCGCAGCGCGAACCCCGCCAGGTCCGCGACCCGGATCTCCGGGGCCGGGAACCGGGCGAGCCGCCCGTCCTCCGCCTCCGTCCAGCACCGGTACACCGCACCGGGAGCCTCCCGTCCGGCACGGCCCGCCCGCTGGCGTCCGGTCGCCTGCGAGGCCCGCACCGTCGTCAGGGCACTCAGCCCCCGGGCGTGATCCGTCCTGGGCTCCCGGGCGAGGCCGCTGTCGACCACGACCCGCACTCCGGGCACGGTCAGCGACGACTCCGCGACCGAAGTCGCCAGCACCAGCCGCCGTCCCGCACCCGAGCCTCCCGCCAGGACCGCGTCCTGCACGGCGGCGGGCGCCCGCCCGTGCACCTGGAGCACCTCCGCGCCGGCGCCGGCCAGTCGGCCGGCGACCTGGGCGATCTCGCCGACACCGGGCAGGAAACAGAGCACGTCGCCGTTCCGCTCCGCGAGCGCCCGGCGCACCACCGAGGCGACGTGCGAGAGCAGCGCGGGATCGACCCGCATCCCGTGCGGCGGCCGGACCGGAGCGGTGGGCGGTGCCCAGACGACTTCCACCGGATGGGAGATCCCGGTGGCCTCGACGACCGGGGCATCGCCGAGCAGCCGGGCCCATCCCTCCGCGTCGGTCGTCGCGGAGGCGGCGACCAACCGCAGGTCGGGGCGGAGCGTCTCGCGCACGTCCAGCAGGAAGGCGGCGGCGGTGTCGGCGTCCAGATGACGTTCGTGGCATTCGTCGAGGATCACCACGTCGACGCCCGAGAGCTCCTGATCGCGCTGGAGGCGTTGGAGCAGCACCCCGGTGGTGACGACCTCGACCACGGTGTCAGGGCCGACCGTCCGCTCGCCGCGCACGGTGAACCCGACGCGGCCCCCGGGTCGCTCGCCCAGGAGCCACGCCATGCGGCGGGCCGCGGCGCGGGCGGCGATCCTGCGGGGTTCCGCGACCACGACCCTGCGCGGCGGGCCCTCGCCGGTCAGCCCCGCGAGGGCGAGCGGCACGAGGGTGGTCTTGCCGGTGCCCGGAGGCGCGCAGAGCACGGCGGTGCCCCGCTCGTCGAGCGCCCGGCGCAGGGCGGGCACGGCGGTACGGACGGGCAGGTCGGCCAGGGCGTCGGTTCGGATCACGCACCCAGTGTCGTACGGCTGTCCGGACGCGCCCCACCCCCGCACGGGGGAGCGGCCTCCCCTGTGCGGGGGAAACGGCTCCCGGGCCGGGAGCCGGCAGATCTGGTCGAGTCCGGCAGGGACCGCCGGTGTGGCAGATCCTGCCGGGCCGGCAGCCTCGGTGGGTGCCAGTGGGTGCCAGTGGGTGCCAGTGGGTGCCAGTGGGTGCCGGTGGGTGCCGGAAGGTGGCGAAATGTGCCGGAAGGTGCCTGAGGGCGACGGCCGGCGGCCGGCTCCGGCCGGTGCGCGGCGCGCAGAACTCGACCATGTCCTTGGTGTCC
>NZ_JBSFVR010000558.1:0-3262 GCF_053592415.1 Streptomyces sp. NPDC002690
GCCCGGCCGATGGCCGGGCGCCCCTCGCGCGTCGTACCGGGCGGGAGTTACGCGGACTTCTCGTGCCTGCCGCCGTCGTTCTTGCCGATCGTGCGCGGCTCGCGCGGGACCAGCGTGGGGTTCACGTTGTTGCGGACCACGTCCGGGGTGATGACCACGCGGGCGACGTCCTTGCGGGACGGGACCTCGTACATCACGGACTGGAGGACTTCCTCCATGATGGCGCGCAGGCCGCGGGCGCCGGTCTGGCGCAGGATCGCCTGGTCGGCGATGGCCTCCAGCGCCTCGCGCTCGAAGTCCAGCTCCACGCCGTCGAGTTCGAAGAGCCTCTGGTACTGCTTCACCAGGGCGTTGCGCGGCTCGATGAGGATCTGGAGCAGCGCCTCGCGGTCCAGGTTGTGCACCGAGGTGAGGACGGGGAGCCGGCCGATGAACTCGGGGATCATGCCGAACTTGACCAGGTCCTCCGGCATGACCTCCTGGAACTGGTCGCTCGCCTGGATCTCCAGCTTGGACCGGATCGTCGCGCCGAAGCCGATGCCCTTGGCGCCGGACCGGGACTCGATGATCTTCTCCAGGCCGGAGAAGGCCCCGCCCACGATGAACAGGACGTTCGTCGTGTCGATCTGGATGAATTCCTGGTGCGGGTGCTTCCGGCCGCCCTGCGGCGGTACGGAGGCGGTGGTGCCCTCCAGGATCTTCAGCAGCGCCTGCTGCACGCCTTCGCCCGAGACGTCACGCGTGATCGACGGGTTCTCGCTCTTGCGGGCGACCTTGTCGATCTCGTCGATGTAGATGATCCCGGTCTCGGCCTTCTTGACGTCGTAGTCGGCCGCCTGGATCAGCTTCAGCAGGATGTTCTCGACGTCCTCGCCGACATAGCCGGCCTCCGTCAGCGCCGTCGCGTCGGCGATGGCGAACGGGACGTTGAGCATGCGGGCCAGTGTCTGCGCCAGCAGGGTCTTGCCTGAACCCGTGGGGCCCAGCAGGAGGATGTTGGACTTGGCGAGCTCGATCGCGTCGTCCCGGCTGGAACCGCCGCCGTTCTCCCCGGCCTGGACCCGCTTGTAGTGGTTGTACACCGCGACGGACAGGGCCTTCTTCGCGGGCTCCTGCCCGACGACGTACCCCTCCAGGAACTCGTAGATCTCGCGTGGCTTGGGGAGTTCCTCCCAGCGCACTTCCGAGGTCTCGGCGAGTTCCTCCTCGATGATCTCGTTGCAGAGATCGATGCACTCGTCGCAGATGTACACACCGGGTCCCGCGATGAGCTTCTTCACCTGCTTCTGGCTCTTTCCGCAGAACGAGCACTTGAGCAGGTCGCCGCCATCACCGATGCGTGCCACGAGGTGCTTCCCCTTCGCCTGGGAGACGCCTTGGTTCAGCGGCTCCTGGTGCCTCTATTCGACGGTACCTTGCCTGGCCCCCCGTTCGGGCCCCCCTTGGCACGGTTCACACGGCCCGAGACCGGGCGGCTGCGCGTGCCAAGGGGAAAAGACCGATGTCAGACCGCGGCTCCGGCCGAAGTCTTACGGGTGGTGACGATCTGGTCCACCAGACCGTACGCCAGGGCTTCCTCGGCCGTCAGGATCTTGTCGCGCTCGATGTCCTCGCTGATCTTCTCCAGCGGAGTGGTCGAGTGCTTCGCCAGCATCTGCTCCAGCTGGGTACGCATGCGCAGGATCTCGTTGGCCGCGATCTCCAGGTCGGAGAGCTGCTCACGGCCCGTCTGCGAGGACGGCTGGTGGATCAGGACACGGGCGTGCGGGAGCGCCATGCGCTTGCCCGGGGTACCCGCGGCCAGCAGGATGGCGGCGGCGGAGGCGGCCTGGCCCATGCAGACCGTCTGGATGTCCGGCTTCACGAACTGCATCGTGTCGTAGATCGCGGTGAGCGCGGTGAACGAGCCGCCGGGGCTGTTGATGTAGATCGAGATGTCCCGGTCCGGGTCCATCGACTCCAGGCACATCAGCTGTGCCATCACGTCGTTGGCCGAGGCGTCGTCGATCTGCACGCCGAGGAAGATGATGCGCTCCTCGAAGAGCTTGGCGTAGGGGTCGTACTCGCGCACGCCCTGCGAGGTGCGCTCCACGAAGCGCGGCACGATGTAGCGGTTGTCCACCTGCGGGCCGGTGTAGAGGCCGCTCGCGGAGGCGCCGGGGAAGTTGTTCATGTGGGTGTTCACCATCCTGGTGGCGTTCTGTGGGCTGGTTTCTCGGCGCACGTTCATGGCGTTCGAGAGGTGTGCGGGCGCGGTGCCGTCCGGTGCGGGCCGGATCAGGCGCCGGTGCCGCCGCCGCCCGGGATGCCCGACGCGGCCGTGATGATCTCGTCGATGAGGCCGTACTCCTTGGCCTCCTCGGCGGTGTACCAGCGGTCGCGGTCGCCGTCGCGGATGATCGTCTCGACGGTCTGGCCGGAGTGGCGGGCTGTGATCTCCGCCATCCGCGTCTTGGTGCGGAGCAGGTACTGGGCCTGGATCTTGATGTCCGAGGCGGTACCGCCGATGCCGGCCGATCCCTGGTGCATGAGGATGTCGGTGTTCGGGAGCGCGAAGCGCTTGCCCGCGGCCCCGCCGGTGAGCAGGAACTGGCCCATCGAGGCCGCCATGCCCATACCGATGGTGACGACGTCGTTCGGGATGTACTGCATGGTGTCGTAGACCGCCATGCCGGCCGTCACCGAGCCGCCGGGGCTGTTGATGTAGAGGTAGATGTCCTTGTCGGGGTCAGCGGCAAGGAGCAGCAACTGTGCGGTGATCTTGTTGGCGATGTCATCGTCGACCTGCTGACCGAGGAAGATGATGCGCTCGCCGAGCAGTCGGCTGTAGACCTGGTCACCGAGGCCACCACCGAGGGACGGCTCTCCGGCGGCGTAGGGCATCAGATTCGTCACGTATCCACCTGCTCGTCTCTGACGGCTCCGGCCGTCTCAGCGTCTTCGTACCGGGTGGGCCGGGACTACCCGACCCTTCCTCTTCATGGACCCTAACGCGCAGGTGGAACAAGACCATCCCGCATCCATAACTGTTCGCTGGGAGCGCAAGGTACGCAGTGCGCACAAGGGTTCTGAGGGTTCGTCGCGGACGCGCCGGAGCGGACCGCGAGGCCCCTCCGGGGAGGGTACGGGGCTACGGTGCGGGCCCGGCCCCCGGGGGCCTGCGGCGGCGCCCCGGGCCGCGACGGGCGCGGCGACGGGCCGGAGCGGGTACGACGACGGGCCCCGGACGGCGTGATGCCGTCGGCCCGCCCGGGCCGCCGCC
>NZ_JBSFVR010000559.1:0-3262 GCF_053592415.1 Streptomyces sp. NPDC002690
TGAGCATGATGGCGCCCGACTGTCCCGGATAGGGGCTGAGCAGCGTGTACGGGGTCGCCCTGACCCGGGTGGCCAGGTGGCGCACCGCGTCGGCGCGAGGCCCCGGCGGATGCCCCCGGTACGGAAGCCACCGCCGCCCCCGACGCGGACGAGAGCCCCACCGACGTCACCCCTTCCACGGACGCGTCCGTCCCGGAGCCCGCGAACACCCCGGCCCCCTCGGCCACTTCGGCCTCGGCGGACGAGTCGGCCACCCCGTGGGACACCGCCGCCCCGGCCGCCGGTGAGCCCCTCGCTGCGGAGCCGTCGCACCAGGCCGCCCCGGTGCCCTGGTCGCCCGCGCTCCCGGCAGCCCAGGCGCCGAACGCGCTGCCCCCGCTGCCGCCCGCCTTCCACCCGGCCGGGCCGCAGCCCAGCGCCCCGGAACCGGCACCCCAGTGGCCCGCCTCCCCGGACGGGCCGGCCGGAGGCTACGGCTTCCCGCAGGCCCCCCAGCCGCCGGCTCCGCGTCCGCCCGAGCCCAACGGGCCTTACGGGCCGGGTGGTTATGGCTTCCCGCAGCAGCAGCCGTACCCGCCGTACCCGCCCCAGGGCGGTCAACTGCCCCCGCAGGTACCGTCGCAGGCCGGCTACGGGTTCCCCCAGCCACCCCTGGCCCCTCAGCCTCCGGCCCCTCAGCCTCCGGCCCCGCAGCCGCCGGCGCCTCTCCCTCCTCAGACGTCCGCCGCGCAGGCCGGCTACGGCTACCCGCAGGGCCCTCCGCCGCCTCACCAGCCGTACGCGCCCCAGCCGTACGCGCCCCAGGGCTACGTGCCCCAGCAGGGTCAGGCGCCCCGGCAGGGCGCGCCTCAGCCGGGTCTGCCCCAGCAGCTCCCGCAGCCGCCGCAGCCCCCGCGGGAGCAGCAGCACACCCCGTTCCCCGGGCAGGGTGTCCCCGCCCCGCAGCCGCCCCAGCAGCAGGAGCCGCCGCAGCAGGGACCCGCGCAGCAGCCCGTCGATCCACGGACCAGCGGCGCCTGGCCCACCCCGGTCACGCACGACCAGCGGGAGCGCTCGGTGCCGGGCGCCCCGCTCGGGTACACCGCCGCCGTGGAGCTCTCCTCGGACCGGCTGGTGCGGGGGAAGCAGAAGGCGAAGAGCAGCCGGAACCCCTCCTCCGCCAACCGTTTCAAGCTGGGCGGCAAGAAGGAGGAGGCCGACCGGCTGCGCAAGCTGGAACTGATCCGGACGCCGGTGCTCTCCTGCTACCGCATCGCCGTGATCAGTCTCAAGGGCGGTGTCGGCAAGACCACGACGACGACCGCGCTGGGTTCGACGCTGGCCACCGAGCGGCAGGACAAGATCCTCGCCATCGACGCGAACCCGGACGCCGGGACGCTCGGCCGCCGGGTGCGCCGGGAGACCGGGGCGACCATCCGCGACCTGGTCCAGGCGATCCCGTACCTCAACTCGTACATGGACATCCGCCGCTTCACCTCGCAGGCGCCCTCCGGGCTGGAGATCATCGCCAACGACGTGGACCCGGCGGTCTCCACGACCTTCAACGACGAGGACTACCGCCGGGCGATCGAGGTGCTGGGCAAGCAGTACCCGATCATCCTCACCGACTCGGGCACCGGTCTGCTCTACAGCGCGATGCGCGGGGTGCTCGACCTGGCGGACCAGCTGATCATCATCTCGACGCCCTCGGTGGACGGCGCCTCCAGCGCGTCCACCACGCTGGACTGGCTCTCCGCGCACGGCTACGCCGACCTGGTGCAGCGCTCCCTGACGGTCATCTCGGGGGTCCGCGAGACCGGCAAGATGATCAAGGTGGACGACATCGTCCAGCACTTCCAGACGCGTTGCCGGGGTGTCGTGGTCGTGCCGTTCGACGAGCACTTGGCGGCCGGCGCGGAGGTCGATCTCGACATGATGCGGCCGAAGACGCGTGAGGCGTACTTCCACCTCTCCGCGCTGGTCGCGGAGGACTTCGCCCGCGCCCAGCAGCAGCAGGGCCTGTGGACCGCGGACGGCCAGAGCCCGCCGCCGCAGTACGCGCCGCCGATGCCCGGGCACCAGCAGTACCCGCCGCAGGCACACCCCCAACAGCCGTATCCGCAGCAGCCGTACGGGGGACAGCAGCCGCCGCAGTCGCCGTACGGCGGGCAGCAGCCGTACGGGGGACAGCAGCCGCCGCAGCAGCCGTACCCGCCGCAGTCCTACCCCCCGCAGCCCGGCAACGGCTGGCAGCAGGGACCGCCTCCGCCGGCGCAGCCGTACGGCGCGCAGGCCGGCCAGGACGTGCAGGCTGGCCAGCCAGGACAGCCCGAGAGGCCGGGTCCGCCCGGTCCGGAGGGCCCGTGGCCCGCGCCGGGGTGGCAGCAGCAGCCGCCCGCGCCGCCCCACAGCTGAGGCAAAGTGGTTGAGACCAATGAGGGCCCGCACCGTTGCGACGGTGCGGGCCTTTTGCGTATTCCCGCAGCCCACACGCCGTTTCGCCGACCGTTGACTCCAGTTGGCCGCCGCTGATAGACCTCTCCATCACCAGTTGGCGAACCACTGCTCTACCCGCCGCCCCACCAGCGAGTCATGACGCGAGGTCGACGTCCCATGGTCACAAGAAGTCCCGTCCGCTCCACCCGGCCAGGCCAACGTCTGCGCCTCCTCACGGCCTCGGGTGCCGCCGCGCTGGCGCTCGCCGCCGGCTCGCTCGTACCGGGCGCCCCCGCTCCGCTCGCCGCCTCCCCCGCACAGGCCGACGACGGGAAGACGACCCTCACGGTCGCGGTCGCGCAGAGCGTGGACTCACTGAGCCCGTTCCTGGCCCAGCGGCTCCTGAGCACCAGCGTCCTGCGGCTCATGTACGACTACCTGACGAACTATGACCCCAAGGACAGCCACGCCGTCCCGGGTCTCGCCACCAAGTGGGAACCGTCCCCGGACAAGCTGACGTGGACGTACACCATACGGTCCGACGCGAAGTGGTCGGACGGCGAGAAGGTCACGGCCGACGACGCGGCCTGGACCTTCAACACGATGATGAAGGACGAGGGCGCGGCCACCGCCAACGGCTCCTTCGTCACCAACTTCGACAGCGTGACCGCGCCCAGCCCGGACAAGCTCGTCGTCACCCTGAAGAAGCCGCAGGCGACGATGGCCGCGCTCGACGTGCCGATCGTCCCGGAGCACGTGTGGAAGGACGTCGCCGACTTCTCGAAGTTCAACAACGACACGAAGTTCCCCATCGTCGGTGACGGCCCGTTCGTCCTGACCGACTACA
>NZ_JBSFVR010000560.1:0-3225 GCF_053592415.1 Streptomyces sp. NPDC002690
CCACCAGGACCCTGATGGGTTCCTTGCGGGGCGAGGTGTCCTCGTCCGCGCCGGCTCGGGTACGGGCAGCTTCTCCGGAAACATTCGTGTCGCGCCTCGACGCGGCGTCGCCGCTCGTCGGGCCGGGAAGCGCGGCACGCGACCCCGGGCCGGATGGAACGTGTCCGCCGGCAGGCCGTCCCCCGTCCCCGAGCGGTGCTGGCCGTCCTGCTGCTGCTCGGACTGGTGAGCACCCTGCTGCTGGACGGCTATCTGCGCTCCGAGGTGGGCGGCGACCAGCGGGTGCGCTCGGGTGCCGCCTCGGACGAGGTGCCGCAGAGCGTGCTGGACGGGGGCCCGTTCCTGAGCCTCGCGGACGGCGAGCCGCACTCGGAGTCCGTGCCGGACAGGACGATCGTGCTCACCTTCGACGACGGACCCGACCCGGAGTGGACCGAGCAGGTGCTCGACGTCCTCGACGACAACGACGTGCCCGGCACGTTCTTCCTGGTCGGCTCCATGATCGCGCGCCATCCCGACGTGGTGCGCCGGATGGTCACCGAGGGCAACGAGGTGGGCATCCATACTTTCACGCACGTCGACCTCTCCTACCAGAGCACGGCCCGCGTGACGCGCGAGATCGCCCAGACGCAGCTCGCGCTGGCCGGGGCCGCGGGCATCACCACCAACCTGTTCCGTGCCCCCTACTCCTCCACCCCCGACGCCATCGACGACTACAGCTGGCCGGTCTACCAGAAGCTGGGGGCGATGGGGTACACCAGCGTCTTCATCGACACCGACAGCGAGGACTGGAAGACGCCGGGCGTCGACGCGATCGTGCGGGGCGCCACCCCCGCGAGCGGCGAGGGCGCGTCCGTCCTCTTCCACGACTCCGGCGGCGACCGCTCGCAGACGCTGAAGGCGCTGCCCGCGTACATCAAGAAGATGAAGGCCGCCGGGTACACCTTCACCACGGTCAGCGGCGCCCAGCAGCAGGCCGCGCGGGACTCCGGCACGGCGGCACCCGCACCTCCCGGAGGTTCCGTCGGTGCCGCCGACCCCGAGCAGGCCGCACACCACACCGCGGACGCCGCGTCGGTCTGGGAGGGGCGGGGGCTGCTCCTCGCCGTCGCCGTGGCGGAGTGGACGGTGCCGGTGCTGGCCTCCCTCCTCGGGGTGGTCGGGGTCGCCGTCCTCGGCAGGTTCGGGCTGATGGTCTTCCTCGCCGGGCGCCACTACCGGCGGCGGAACCGACGGCGGTTCTCCTGGGGGCCCGAGGTGACCCGGCCGGTGAGCGTCGTGGTGCCCGCCTACAACGAGAAGGAGTGCATCGCCGGCACACTGACCTCGCTCGCGGCGAGCACCCATCCGATCGAGATCATCGTGGTCGACGACGGCTCGACCGACGGCACCGCCGAGATCGCCGAATCGCTCGGACTGCCACAGGTCCGGGTGGTCCGACAGGAGAACGCGGGCAAGTCCGCCGCCCTCAACAACGGTGTCCGCGAAGCCCGTTGCGACCTGGTCGTGATGATGGACGGCGACACGGTCTTCGAACCCGACACCGTAAGGCAGTTGGTACAGCCGTTCGCCGACCCCGCGGTCGGTGCCGTGGCCGGCAACGCCAAGGTCGGCAACCGCGACACCCTCATCGGGGCCTGGCAGCACATCGAGTACGTCATGGGCTTCAACCTCGACCGGCGGATGTACGACCTGCTCGGCTGCATGCCCACCATCCCGGGCGCGATCGGGGCGTTCCGCCGTGACGCGGTGCTCCAGGTGGGCGGGATGAGCGAGGACACGCTGGCCGAGGACACGGACATCACCATCGCCCTGCACCGGGCCGGCCACCGGGTCGTCTACACCGAGCACGCCCGGGCGTGGACCGAAGCCCCTGCCTCGTTCGCCCAGTTGTGGCGTCAGCGCTACCGCTGGAGCTACGGCACCATGCAGGCGCTCTGGAAGCACCGCCGCTCGGTCACCGACCGGGGGCCCTCGGGCAGGTTCGGCCGGATCGGAATGCCGCTGGTGGTCCTCTTCCAGATCCTCACCCCGCTGCTCGCCCCACTCATCGACGTCTTCACCGTCTACGCGATGCTCTTCGTCGACTTCAAGGGGTCGCTGCTGGCATGGCTGGCCGTACTCGGCATCCAACTCGCCTGTGCGGCTTACGCGTTTCGCCTCGACCGGGAGAAGTACCGCCACCTGCTGATGCTGCCGCTCCAGCAGCTCGCCTACCGGCAGATGATGTACCTGGTGCTGATCCACTCCGCGCTGACCGCGCTCACCGGCGGGCGGCTGCGCTGGCAGAAGCTGAAACGCACCGGTGCGGTGGGCGTACCCGGCGCTCTCCCGGAGGCGGACCGATGACCGGTTCCCACCGCAGGGCCACGACGAAGCGCCGACCGCTTCTGAGAACACCGGGGTTCGAGCGGCGAGCGACGCCGAGCGCCGGTCAAAACGCTGGGCGTGACCCGTACTTCGACGTCCTGCGCGCGATCGCGCTCGTCCGCGTGGTCACGTACCACACCTTCGGATGGCCCTGGCTGGGGTTCGTCTTCCCGTCCATGGGCGTGATGTTCGCGCTCGCCGGTTCCCTGATGGCGCGCTCGCTGGAGCGGCCCGCATGGTCGGTGATCCGCGGCAGACTGCGCCGACTCCTCGTGCCGGTCTGGGTGTTCGGGCTGGTTCTCGGCACGGCGATGGTGCTGCACGGGTGGGTTCCCGGCCCGGACGCGCTGTACTGGGTACTGCCGGTCGGTGATCCGCCGGGCGATGCCTGGGGCGAGCAGGCGTGGGCGGTGCTCTGGTACCTGCGGACCTATCTGTGGTTCGTTCTGCTCTCCCCCGTGCTGCTGCGTCTGTTCTCCCGGTGGCCCCTTCCGGTGCTGGTCCTGTCGCTCGCACCGGTGGCACTGCTGGGGACGGTGTGGCAAGTGCCCGACGGGCGGCTGGGCAGCGGGATCAGCGATTGGTCGGTGTTCCTCTTCTGCTGGCTGCTGGGCTTCGCGCACCGCTCCGGCATCCTGCGCCGAATCCGGCCGGGACGGCTCGTCGTGGTGGCGGCCGGGCTGATGGCGGCGGGTGCCTGGTGGGCCCTGACCCACCGGGCCAGCGGGAGCTACGACCTCGACGACATCCCGCTCGCCCAGGCGCTCTGGTCCGGCGGTGCCGTCACGCTGCTCCTGCGGTTCAGGTGGCGTCCGGCCGACCGGGGCCGACCACGGCCGGGCGGCCGGAGGGGTA
>NZ_JBSFVR010000561.1:0-3188 GCF_053592415.1 Streptomyces sp. NPDC002690
GGGTGTGATCGACACCCCGCCCGGCCCCTTCCGCCCGCTTCAGGCGCCGAGCGGGAAGACCTCGCCCAGCTCGCGGAAGACGGCCGTGTTGAGGGCGAAGGCGCGCTTGCACTCGTCCACGATGCGCTGCCGCTCCAGGTCGTCGGCGTCGACGGCGTCCAGCAGTTCCCGGTAACCCCGCTTGAAAGCGGCCGGGTTGGTTATCTCCTCGAAGACGTAGAACCGCACGCCGTCACCCTTGTGCGCGAAGCCCCAGGTCTTCTCGGCCCGGTCGCGGATGATCTGGCCGCCGGAGAGATCGCCGAGGTAACGGGTGTAGTGGTGCGCTATGTAACCGGCGGGCCAGTCGCGGGCGCAGGTCGCGACCCGTTCGGCGTACGCGGCAGTGGCGGGCAGCGGCTCCAGGCCCTCGCGCCACCGCGGCCCCCGCAGGTGCGCCAGGTCGCGCTCCAGTTCGGCGAGCCGCATCAACGGCTCCTGCACGAAGGGCCCCGCGACCGGGTCCCGGCGAAGCCGCTCGGCGCCCTCCTCCAACGCGCGGTACACGAACCAGAGTTGTTCGGTGTAGCGCGTGTACGCGTCCACACCCAGGCGTCCGCCCAGCAGGTCGCCCATGAAGGTCGAGGTCTCCGCTTCCGTGTGCTGCTCGTGGGAGGCGGTACGGATGACCGTGGAGAACGGGGTGACGGTGCCGACGGACGTGTCCAAGGCGGGCCTCCGGGGGCCGAGGGGGCGGAAAGCGTGACGGTGCACGGGGCGCGTGGCGCCGACGTGGCGGCTCGCGCCGCGTCGGCCACCCCCCGATCCTCTTACTTAGGCTTACCTAAGTCAACTGGTTGCCGACGATCCGTCGGTAAACCCGCCCTGTCCCGTGCGCGGCGTCCGGCCACCCGGGTCCCGGCGAAAAGCACGCGCCCGGTGGCACGGAACCTCCTGTCACGGGTTCCGTTCCACCGGGCGCGGTCGTGCCCCGGGAGTCCTGTGGTCCTCAAGCGTGTCGCGGAAGTGGCGCCGTCCGCCCGGAGTCGCCGGACAGGCGGGATTCCGCAGCACGCTTTACGGCAGCGTGAGGATGTCCGCCCCGGTCTCCGTCACCACGAGGGTGTGCTCGAACTGGGCCGTCCGCTTGCGGTCCTTGGTGAGCACGGTCCAGCCGTCGTCCCACATGTCGTATTCGTGGGTGCCCAGCGTCAGCATCGGCTCGATGGTGAACGTCATTCCCGGCTGCATCACGGTGGTGGCGTGCGGGCTGTCGTAGTGCGGCACGATCAGGCCGGAGTGGAACGAGGTGTTGATGCCGTGCCCGGTGAAGTCCCGCACCACGCCGTAGCCGAAGCGCTTGGCGTACGACTCGATGACCCTGCCGATCACGTTGATCTGGCGGCCGGGGCGGACCGCCTTGATGGCCCGGCTCAGCGACTCACGGGTGCGCTCCACCAGCAGCCGCGACTCCTCGTCCACGTCGCCGCAGAGGTAGGTGGCGTTGTTGTCGCCGTGTACGCCGTTGATGTACGCGGTCACGTCCAGGTTCACGATGTCGCCGTCGCGCAGCACCGTCGAGTCGGGGATGCCGTGGCAGATGACCTCGTTGACCGAGGTGCACAGCGACTTGGGGAAGCCCCGGTAGCCGAGCGTCGACGGGTACGCCCCGTGGTCGATCATGAACTCGTGGGCCACGCGGTCCAGTTCGTCGGTGGTGACGCCCGGGGCGATGTGCTTGGCGGCTTCCTCCATCGCCTGGGCGGCGATCCGGCCGGCGACGCGCATCCGCTCGACGATGTCGGAGTCCTGGACCTCCGGGCCTGTGTACGGGGTCGGGCCCGGCTTCCCCACGTACTCGGGGCGCCGGACATTTCCCGGTACGGAACGGACGGGAGAGATCTCCCCGGGTGCGAGCAGCGACTGACCAGACATGTCAGCGAGTCTAACCAGCGCCCCTGGGGCAAGCTGGCCATGAGGAAAGGAGTCCCGATGGCCCTGTTCAAGAAGCGCACGGTCGGCAAACCGGGCGAGTGGTACTACTGCCTGGAGCACAAAAAGGTCGAGGAAGGCCCCGAGTGCCCGGCGAAGGACCGCTTCGGCCCGTACGCCTCGCGCGAGGCGGCGCAGCACGCCATGGACACCGCGCAGGAGCGGAACCTGGAGTGGGACACCGACCCCAAGTGGCACGACCGCAACCGGCCCCCGGCCTCCTGACGGACTGGAGGTCCCCACGGGTGCCGGCCGCGGATCGCCCTGCCGCTCAGACCGCCGGCACCCCCGGGGCCCCCGGCGCGTCCGGGATGCCGGCGCCCGTCGTGACGGCGGTGGCCGTCGCGGCGGCGTCCCTGCGGCGTACGGCGTCCTCGTCGGTGGCGGAGTCGTACCGCAGCAGTTTCGGGAGCGCCGCCGTCAGCAGTGCCACCGAGGCGACGCAGGCCACCCCGCCCGTCCAGACCGCGGAGCGCGTGCCGGTCCAGCCCGCCATCGCGCCGGCCCGGACCTGGCCGAGCTGTGGCCCGACGCTGTAGGAGAGCACCTCGATACCGGCCAGCCGGCCCCGCAGCTCCTCCGGAATGGTCTGGTTCCAGATGGCGGAACGGCCCAGTCCGCTCAGCATGTCGCCCGCACCCGCGACGCCCAGGCAGACCAGCACCGGCCAGACGCTCCCGAAGAGCCCCGCCCCTGCGATGGCCAGTCCCCAGGCGGCGGCCCCGAACACCACGAAGAGCCCGTGCCGCCGTACCCGGGAGGTCCAGCCGCTGGTCAGCCCCAGCACCAGGGAACCCACCGACCCGGCGGCGTACATCAGCCCCAGCGACCACGGGGCGTCGAGGTCGTCCGCGAGGAACGGGAAGATCGTGTTCGGGAACGCGAAGAACATCGCCGCCATGTCGATCGCGTACGTCCCCAGCAGCACCGGCCGGCTCCACGCGTACGCCGCGCCCTGGGCGATCCCGCGCAGCGACGGCTTGACCGCGTCATGGGCGGGCGGCGCGGGGGTGAGGCGCAGGCAGAGGACGACCGAGACGGTGAAGGTGACGACGGTGATCGCGTACGCGGTGGCGTGCCCGGCGTAGGCGACGACCAGGCCCGCCAGGGCCGGACCGGCGATCGCGCCGACCTGCCAGCGCAGGGCGTTCAGCGCGGCGGCGGCAGGCAGGTGCTCGTGCGGCACGATCCGTGCCAGCAGCGAGTCGAGCGCCGGC
>NZ_JBSFVR010000562.1:0-3139 GCF_053592415.1 Streptomyces sp. NPDC002690
GATGGGGTCTGCCGGTGCATCAGGCGCGGGCCTGTGTAGGGCTTGGGCTCCGGCTCTACACCCCCGAGGGACTGGCCCCCGGCCAGCGCCAGCGTGCACTCGCCGCGGCGCAGCGCGTTGGCCGCCAAGTGCAGTGCGACCAGCGAGGACGAGCACGCGGTGTCGATGGTCAGGGCCGGGCCCCGCAGGCCGAGGGTGTAGGCGACACGCCCGGACAGGACGCTCGCCGCGTTGCCGGTCATCAGGTGCCCGGCGACGCCCTCGGGCGCGTCGTGCAGGTGCGGTCCGTACTCCTGGTTCTCGGCGCCGACGTAGACGCCGGTGCCGGTGCCCGCCAGCGAGAGCGGGTCGATGCCGGCGTCTTCCAAGGCGTGCCACGCGGTCTCCAGGAGGAGCCGCTGCTGCGGGTCCATGGCGACGGCTTCGCGGGGGCTGATGCCGAAGAACTCGGGGTCGAACCGCGCGCCGGTGTCGAGGAACCCGCCGCGGTCGACGTAGCTGGTGCCGTCGCGATCCGGGTCGGCGTCGAAGTAGTCGGTGAGGTCCCAGTCCCGGTCGGACGGGAACGGGCCGAGGACCTCGCCGCCGGTCTCGACCAGTCGCCACAGGTCCTCGGGTCCGGCGATCCCACCGGGGTAGCGGCAGCCGATGCCGACGATCGCGATCGGGTCGTCGGCGGGCGCGGCGGCGGGGCCGTTCGCGCCCGCCGGGCGGGGGCGGTGCGCCGGGACGGGGGCAAGGCCGAGCAGTTCGGAGCGCAGGTACTCGGCGAGCCGTGCGGGCGTGGGGTGGTCGAAGGCCACGGTCGGGGCGATCGCCAGGCCGGTGGCGGTGGCGAGCCGTTCCTGCAGGTCGACCAGTGCCAGCGAGTCCAGGCCCAGGTCACCGAAGGACAGGTCGTCGCCGGCCGGGTCGGCGGCGGGTCCGCCGTCGGTGTGCTGCCCCTCCCCCGGCCGTATCCGCTCACGTGCCGCTTCGGCCTGCTCGCGCACCAGGGAGAGCAGCACACGTCCTTGCTCCGGCGCTGTCAGCTCGCCGAGACCCGACAGCACACCACTGGGCTGCGGCCCACTCATCGAATCGCTCCGCTCCGGGATAGGCACAGCACAACAGGCACGGCAACAGGCACAGCAGCGGGCGGCCCGGCCACAGGGACGGGGATCGGCCCGGTCATCGCGGCGAACGGCTGTGCACGAGCTGCGACGCGGAGACCACCGCGCCGCCGCGCACGGCGACCTCGGTCGGCGCCGGGCGCCCGAGAAACATCAGCAGGCTGGCGGTCGGCCCGTAAGCGCCGGTGTTGGGGATCGCCACCAGGTCGCCGGGTTCCAGCGCGGGCAGCTCGATCTCCCGGCCGAGGACGTCGCCGGGCGTGCACAGCGGGCCGACCAGCGAGGCACGGGCGGTCGGACCGCCGGTCCGGCCGGGGGCGACGGGCTGGGCGGCGACCGGAAGCAACCGGCCCAGTCCGGACATGCCGCCGAAGGTGTTGATCCCGGCGTCGGTGATCACGAAGGTGCGGCCGCGGCTCACCTTGACGTTGGTCACGCCGGCCAGCAGCGTGCCGGAGCCGCCGGCCAGGTAGCGGCCGCTCTCGAACGCGATCCGCGGCGCGCCGCACCGCCAGCCCGGGACCGCCAGGTCCAGCGCGGCTGTCAGCTCGGCGCGCAGCTTGGGGTAGCCGGCCCGGGGGCCGGGGACGCCGTAGGGGACGCTGAAACCGCCGCCGATGTCCAGCACCCGCAGCGGCAGGTCCAGCTCGCGGCTCAGCTCGGCCGCGAAGCGCAGGGTATTGCCGAATTCGGCGATCAGGTTTTCCTCGTCCGCGCAGTTGCTCAGCGGGAAAAAGTGCATGCCGGCGAGGTCGACGGCGCTCAGCCCACCGGAGCGCAGTTCGGCCAGCGCCTGCGGCAGCACCTCGCTGTCGAAGCCGAACTGGGTCGGCGCGCCGGTCATCCGGATGCTGGTGGTGGCGTTCGCCGACGAGGCGTTGACCCGCAGCAGCGCCTCGACCCGGACTCCGCAGCGGGCGGCCACGGCGTCCAGCCGGCGCATGTCGGTGACGGAGTCGGTGGAGAACAGACGGACGCCGGAGCGGATCGCCTCGTCGAGTTCGCGTTCGGTCTTGCCGGGGCCGGTGTACAGGCAGTCGGCGCCGGACAGGCCGGCCTCCAGCGCGGCGGCGAGCTCGCCGGTGGAACTGATCTCCGCGCCGCACCCCGGCACGTCGGGCCGGCCGGGCTGCGACGTGGCCAGGGCGCGGACCAGGTCGGGGTGCGGGTTGGCCTTGAGCGCGTAGTAGACGTCGACGCCCTCGGGCAGCCAGGAGAACAGGGCGGACTTGGCCTCGTCGACGTCGTCGAGGTCGTAGACGTACAGCGGGGTCCCGTACTGCTCGGCCAGCTGAGCGTGGAGTTCTTCATCACCGAGGCGTGGCATGGCCGCGAATCTAGGCGGGAGCCCGAAACGGCCGGTACCCCTAGTGACCGACTGCGGAGGCTCGGCCGGACGGGCACTAGGGGTACCGGTAGGGGGTGGGTGCAGGGTACGGCGGCCGGGGGTCAGCCTTCGTCCTCCTCGTCGAACATCAGCAGGTCGATGAGCTCGTCGGCGCCCATCGCGTCGATGTCCGCGTCGTCGGCCACCGGGTGCTCGCCGGCCTGTTCGGCCTTCACGCCCGCCAGCTCCAGGAGGGTGTCCAGCACCCCGGTCAGCTTCAACTGCCGCAGCGGGATCGACGCGAACGCGGAGCGCAGCTTGGCCAGGTCCTCCTCCTCAACGCCCCCGGCCCCCCTCGCGTCGCCCGGGCCCGCGGGGCTCCGCGGCAGCAGCGAGGCCAGCAGGTGGTCGGTCAGGTCGGCCACGGTCGGGTAGTCGAACGCCAGCGTCGCCGAGAGCCGGAGCCCGGTCGCGGCGGCCAGCCGGTTGCGCAGCTCGACGCTGGTCAGCGAGTCGAAGCCGAGGTCCTTGAACGCTGTCTCCAGCTCGATGGTGGCCGCCGACAGGTGCCCGAGCACGGACGCCGCGTGGACCTGAACCAGCTCGGCGACCAGCCGCCGCGCCTGCTGGACGGCGAGCCCCGCGAGCCGCTCGGCGAAGGACGGGTCGGCGGCACCCGGCTCTCCGGCGGGCCTGTTCC
>NZ_JBSFVR010000563.1:0-3132 GCF_053592415.1 Streptomyces sp. NPDC002690
ACCACACCGCCGAGGTGGCCGCCGACTGCGGAGCGCTGACCGGCACCGTGCGGGGCGTCGCCGACGCGGCCCTCGCCGACGTGCTTCTGGTGCCCGCCCCCACGGGGCTGTACGCCGTGGAGCGATCCGCCCCGGGGGTGGCGTTGGAGCCGCTGGTCCCGCTCGACCTCACCCGCCCCCTCGCCGGGATCACCCTGGACGGAGCCGCCGCGGTCCTGCTCGCCGGGCCGGAGACCGCGGGGTCTGCCGTACGGCACGGACTGCTCACCGGTGCGGGCCTGCTCGCCTCCGAACAGCTCGGCGTCGCCGAGTGGTGCCTCACCGAGACGGTCAGGTACACGAAGGAGCGGCACCAGTTCAACCGGCCGGTGGGCTCTTTCCAGGCGCTCAAGCACCGCATGGCCGAGCTCTGGCTCCAGGTCGTGTCGGCCCGTGCCGCCGCGCGCAACGCCGCCGACGCACTGGCGACCGACGCCGCCGACGCGCCCCTCGCGGTAGCCGTCGCCCAGGCGTACTGCTCCGGGGTCGCTGTGCGCGCGGCCGAGGAATGCGTCCAGCTCCACGCCGGGATCGGCATGACCTGGGAACACCCCGCCCACCTGTACCTGAAGCGCGCGAAGGCCGACTCGATCGCGTACGGGACGGCCGGCCGCCACCGGGACGCCGTCGCCGAGCTGGTCGAGCTCCAAGCGCCGTAGCCGGGGACGCCGCTGCCGGCGTGCCGGACACCGACGAGGCGGATCCCCGCAGGTCGCCGCCCCTCACGATCCGAGAGGGGCGGCGGCCGTTCGGCCCGTGCGGGAGGAGCCTTCGCGCGGACACCCGTGGCCGTGGGGTCTCTCCGGCTTCGCGCGGATCGCTCTCGCATCGCCTTGCTGTTAGCGCTCACACGCCGAGCACCCCTCGTACTCGTGACGTGCGCCTTTGTGGGAAAAGGGCACGGAGTCGCTGTGGCTGACGCGTGAGGGCCTCTTGACCGGTCGGCTGTTAGCGTTAACAGTCTTGTCATGCCTTTGACATCCGCTCGGTCGATCGCATGAACGAGCAGCTCGCGTTCCGCACCCGCCACTGAAGTCCGCCGGCCCCGCACCGTCACACTCAGGAGTGCACCGTGAGATTCCGCAGAATTCTCAGTGCTCTGATCACCGGGACCGCCTTGATGGCGGCCCTGCTGCTGCCTTCGCCCGCCCATGCGGCCGCGCCCGACTCGCCGGCCGTCTCGTACACCAACCCCCTGGTGAGCCAGAGGGCCGATCCGCACATCTTCAAACACACCGACGGGTACTACTACTTCACCGCGACCGTCCCCGAGTACGACCGCATCGTCCTGCGCCGGGCCACCACCATCCAGGGGCTCTCCAGCGCGCCGGAGACGGTTATCTGGACCGAGCACGCGACCGGCGACATGGGTGCGCACATCTGGGCACCGGAAATCCACTTCATCGACGGCAAGTGGTACGTCTACTTCGCCGCCGGACGCGCGGACGACGTGTGGAAGATCCGGATGTACGTCCTGGAGAGCTCGGCGGCGAACCCGATGACCGGCGGGTGGGCCGAAAAGGGCCGGATCGCCACGCCCATGGACAGCTTCGCGCTGGACGCCACCACCTTCGTGGTCAACGGCTCCCGCTACCTGGGCTGGGCCCAGCAGGACCCGTCCATCGCGGGCAACTCCAACCTCTACATCGCCAAGCTGGCCAACCCGTGGACGATCAGCGGCACCCCCGTACGGCTGAGCGTTCCCACCTACGCCTGGGAGACCGTCGGCTACCGGGTCAACGAGGGGCCGGCCGTGATCCAGCACGGGGGCAAGGTCTTCATGACGTACTCCGCCTCCGCGACCGACAGCAACTACTGCCTCGGCATGCTCACCGCTCCGGCCACCGGCAATCTGCTGGACCCGGCTGCATGGTCGAAGAGCGCCGCGCCCGTGTTCACCAGCAACACGGCCACCGGCCAGTACGGCCCGGGCCACAACTCCTTCACCGTGTCTGAGGACAACAAGAGCGACGTGCTCGTGTACCACGACCGGAATTACAAGGACATCACCGGTGACCCGCTCAACGACCCCAACCGTCGGACACGTGTCCAGAAGGTCTACTGGAACGCCGACGGCACACCCGACTTCGGCGTGCCGGTCGCCGACGGCACCACCCCCAAGCGTCTGTCCTCGTACAACTTTCCGACCTACTTCATCCGGCACTGGGAGTACCGGGCCAAGCTGGAACCGAACGTGACCAACCTCGCCGACTCGCAGTTCCGCACGGTGGGCGGGCTCTCCGGGACCGGCACCGTCTCACTCGAATCCGCCAACTTCCCCGGCTACTACCTGCGTGCCAGGAGCGGCGAGGTCTGGGTGGAGAAGGGCGACGGCACCACCGCCTTCGCGAACAGCGCGAGCTTCTACCAGCGGGCCGGTCTGGCGGACTCGGCGAACGGTGTCTCCTACGAGGCGTATGCGTCCTCGGGGCAGTACCTCCGGCACTTCAACTACCTGCTGTACGTCCAGACCCTCGGAACCGCGGTCGCCCAACAGGACGCCACCTTTTACCAGCAGTGAACCGCTCGGGCCACTCGGAGCGAGGGCCCGGGTACGGGCTCCGGGCATGACCGGCACCCCGCCACGCGCGAGCCGGGCCCGCACGGGCGGGTGGGCGGGTCCGGCATGCCGGTCGTGGAGCCGCCAGGGGAGAGTCCGGGGAGGTTCACCTCGTCCCGGCGCTCTCCGTCAACCTGGCGCGGTCACCTGTGCGGGCGAATTCGTCACCGTCAGTCATCACCCGTACGGCGGGCATGCCAGTCCGCCGAACGGCGCCCGTGCTCCGCCACACTGGCTGCGAAATGCCGCACACCGGGCGCGGCGGAGGAGGCGGGGCATGGTTATTTCCATCTCACTCGTGGTGTTCCTGTTGATCATCGCGATCATCTTCATGCGCAACGGGGGCCTGAAAATCTCGCACGCCATCGTCTGTGCGCTGCTCGGCTTCCTCATCGCCGGCACACGTATGGCGCCCACGATCCACGACGGGATCGTCTCCACCGCCGAGTCGACCTGTTCCGCGTCCGCCCAGTCGTGCAGCAGCTCGCGCAGCAGCTGCCGGGCGACGGAGATCCGTTCCGGTTCGGCCTGCG
>NZ_JBSFVR010000564.1:0-3125 GCF_053592415.1 Streptomyces sp. NPDC002690
GCCCGCTCCGCCTCGAACGTCCAGGGCGGTTCGCGCCCGACACGAGAATCGAGCTGGGGATGGCACGCATGGCACGGAGCGGTACGGCAAGGGTGCCGGCTCCGTCGCCGGGGTCCGGCCCTGCCGTACGGGCGAAGCGGACGGCCGATCCGGCCGCCCGCATCAGCGAGCCGTTGCCCGCCGCGCGGCCCTCCACCTGGAAGTGGAGTGCGGCGGCCAGGTCCCAGGGGTCGCCGCCGAGCAGAACGGTCTCCGTCTGGATGCCGATGTCCTTGGGATCGGCGCCGGCCCACCGGCGGAACCGGTCGAAGATGTCGGGGAGGTCGAGCCCGTCCCGCTCCAGCAGGGACTCGGCGACGAGCACGGCCATCTGCGTGTCGTCGGTCGCCTCGCCCGGGTCCCAGCCGCCGCCCCCGCACATCGTGCCGGTGCCGTCGGGGAAGCGGGCCGACCAGACTCCGGCCGGCCCGAACTCGAACGGGGCTCCCAGTGCGTCCCCGACCGCCGAGCCGACGACGGTGCCCACCACCCGGTCCTGCCTGTCCCCCCGCCCCATGGGAGGCACCCTACGGCCCGCGCGTCTGTCGACACCGTCAGTCCCGGAAACCCGCCTTTCCTCGTCCCGTGGTGGCCGTCGTCCCGGCTCTGCCGCCTGTCGATCCGCCGCTCTTCATCGAGGCGGCCGCGCAGATCAGCCCCAGGACCACGGCGAGTCCGCCGATGATGACGTTGTTCAGGATGACGCCGAGATCGGGGCTGCTGCCCACGATCCACGGTGCGACGATCATCCAGGCGCCCATCGCGCAGATCGCCCAGCTCAGGCCGTACATCCGGGACGGCGAGGCGGTGATGCCGAGTCCCAGTACGGCGAGGGCGATACCGATGATCAGGTTGTGCTGCACCAGCGCGGGCTGGCTCGACGTGAAGTGGAGCACCCAGGGCGACACCGCGCAGTACAGACCGAGGAGGAACACCGGCGCGTCCACGAGGGCGACGTCGCGGCCCCCGAGCGTGCGGTTGTACCGCTCGCGCATCTCCGGGATGTCCGGGTGGTCCGCCATGTCGGCATGCGCGTCCGCACGGGTGTCGGCACGGGTGTGTGAGAGGTCGGACATGAGTCGTCTCCTTTACGGTCCCGTGGGCCCGCCCGCCGCCGGCCTGATCCGGAGCGTGAGCCCGGGGCGCGAGCGGTACCTCTTTCCCCATGGTGCGCTTATCCCTCATTTACGCGCCGGGGCCACAGGTGGCTGACTGCGTAAAGCACGGCGCGTTTCCCGGGGCGGCCAACAGGGCCCGCGCGAAAGGGGTTTGCCGGGTGGCGGCACGATGCCCGGCAAACCCCTCATGGTGATCCGGCCCTCATCGGGGCCCGCCGGTTACTGGGGCGGCATGAGGACCGAGTCGACGATGTAGACCGTGGCGTTGGCCGTCCGGACGTTGCCGCAGACGACCTTCGCGCTGTCGTTGACGGTGTACGTCATGTCCGAGCCCGACGTCGTCAGCTTGCTCTTCTCCAGGGTGTCGAAGGAGCCGTTCGACAGCTGCTTCGGGGCGATCTTCTGGCCGACCACGTGGTAGGTGAGGACCTTGGTCAGCTCCTCCTTGTTCGCGAGCAGCTTCTCCAGGTCGGCCTTGGGGACCTTGGCGAACGCCTCGTTGGTCGGCGCGAAGACCGTGATGTTCTCGGCGCTGTTCAGCGTGTCGACCAGCCCGGCGGCCTTGACCGCGGTGACCAGGGTGGCAAGGTCCGGGTTGTTCGAGGCGGCGGTGGCGACCGGGTCCTGCGCCATGCCGTCGAAGGAGCCCGCGCCGTTCTTCGGTACGGAGGAACAGGCCGGGCCGAAGGGCTCGTCGGCGGGAGTGGCGGCACTCGCCGACGCACTGGCCGAGGACGCCTTGTCGGCCCCGGCGCCGGCGGCGGTGTCCTTGGTGTCGGAGGAGGAGCAGGACGTCAGGGCCAGCGGCAGTACGGCGGCGGCCGAGACGGCGACGGCGAGACGACGGAGGTGCAGGGCGTTCATGGAGTTCTCCTGGTTCGGATGGTGGTGCCTGCCCGGGCGGTCGAGCGGCCCGGGCGGTTCGGTCGTGGAACGGGAAAGTGCGGGCTTCGAGGTGGTGAGAGGGGCTCAGGACACGTCGACCACCACCGAATGCCAGCCGGTCGCGCCGTCGGGGACGGTCCCGACGCGGTGGGAGGTCTGGGTGGCGCCGGTGCCGTCGGTCGCGCGGACTTCGAGGGTGTGGTGGCCGGAGGTGGCCGGCCACTCCCACACCCACTGGCGCCAGGTGTCCCGGCCGTCCGCCGCGCCCAGCCGCGCGGTGTGCCAGTCGCCGCCGTCCACCCGGACCTCGACCCGGGAGATGCCCCGGTGCTGGGCCCAGGCGACACCGCCGACCGGCACGGTGCCGGCCTTCGGCGAGGCGAAGGGGCGCGGGGTGTCGATCCGCGACTCCGTCTTGATGGGCGCCCGCCGGGCCCAGTCGCGCTTGACCCAGTAGGCGTCGTACGCGTCGAAGGTGGTCAGCTCGATGTCCTCGATCCATTTGCAGGCCGAGACGTAGCCGTAGAGACCGGGGACGAGCATCCGCACCGGGAAGCCGTGCTCGAACGGCAGCGGCTCGCCGTTCATGCCGAGGGCGAGCATCGCGTCGCGGCCGTCCATGACGGTTTCGACGGGCGTGCCGATGGTCATTCCGTCGACCGAGCGCGAGACGAGCTGGTCGGCCGGACCGCCCTTCGACGGGGGCTTCACCCCGGCCTCGCGCAGCAGGTCCGCCAGGCGTACCCCGATCCACCGGGCGTTGCCGATGTACGGTCCGCCGACCTCGTTGGACACGCAGGCCAGGGTGATGTCCCGTTCGACGGTCGGACGGGACAGCAGGTCCTGATAGCCGAGGGTCAGCGGGCGGGTGACGCCCTTGCCGTGGATGTGCAGCCGCCAGCGGCCGGCGTCCACGCGGGGCACCACCAGCGCGGTGTCGACGCGGTAGAAGCTCTTGTTCGGGGTGACGAACGAGCTGATCCCGCGACTCCGAGAGGCTGGGGCCGGGAGTGGGGGTCGCTGCGGTCGGCTTCGTCTCCTTGGCGGTCTCCTTGTCGGAGGCCGTCGTGGAGGTCTTGTCGG
>NZ_JBSFVR010000565.1:0-3114 GCF_053592415.1 Streptomyces sp. NPDC002690
CTGACGGACCTGGCCCGGGACGCCTCGGTGGACGAGGACACGGTCCTCGTCTACATCGAACAGGAGGACGCGTGGTTCGAGCCCACACTCCGGCCGCGCCGTCGGCATGTCCGCCACGCGCCACCGGGGTTGCCCGCACGTGAGGGCGGGCGGTTCGGTACGGACAGGCGCGCAGGCGGCCCGGGCGGGTTGCCCTGCCCGCCTGTGTTCAGGGCCCCTCGGCCCAGTACCGACGGAGCCGGTCCACCGCCTCTTCTTTGGTGAGCTCGGCCACCGTCTCCTCTGCCAGACCGGCCCTGTGGATCAGCAAGTACACCAGTTCCGCAGGCAGAGCTTCCTTCGGCGTTGCCGGGACTCCTCGGTCCGGGAGTCGGCCGTCAAGCACACAGTCCCAGAATTCGTCCTCGGAGACGTCAAGTTGATCACGCAGGATGTGCCCCCACATCCCCGCGCCATAGACCGTGCGGTCCACCGGATGAGAGATCCTCGTGCGCAGGACCCGCGCGTCATGCAGCGTCAGTTCGTAGGTGAGGTGATGCGTACCCGTACGCCCGCGCGCATCACGAACCCGCTCCCACTTCTCTACCACACAGAATTTCTCATGGCGCTCACGGTCCGGCTGCGGCCGGTTCACCGGCCCCCTCCGACCAGCCAGGCGGCAAGCTGCTCGTCGTCACTCAGACCGATCAGCTGCACCAGACCCCAGTTGTCACGGTGATTGGGTGCAGTGCTCAGTCGATCCTGCCAGTCCTCGGCATATTCACGCAGAGCGTCGACCATTTCGCTGATGGCCTCGTCGAAGGTCGCTCCGTCCGCCGCTACGGGGAGCCCCGGAATGAAGATCGACCAGCCTCCGGCCTCCGCGACGGCCTGCGCCTTTACCGAGCAGACCAATGACAGATAGTGACGGAGGCGCTCGACATCAACCACCGCGGCGCGGCCGGAATCCCGGCGCACTGTCGCCACTCGCCCCTCGCCTGCCGCATCGAGGAGATCCTTGAAGTGCGTGCGCGCTTCCGTATAGCTCTCGTAGTGCACTGCGGACATGTCGCCCTCCTCTGGCTTCCCACCAGGATGACGCCACTCGACAAGTACGTCAAGTACGTCACGTACTTGACGTACCTCCGTCCCCGGTCGGACCGCTTCCCTCCAGGTCCCCGCGCCCCCGCCGGACGCTCGGGTCGCGGGGGGCCAAAGGTGGTCATAGCCTCCTGGATGTGACGCCTCCCGCGACCCGTATCCGCAGATCCCGGCCCTGCCGGGCCCTGCTCGGCGTGCTGTTCGTGGCCTGCTGGCTGGCCGCGGGGACCGCCGCCCCCGCACGGGCCGACAACCCCGTCACGCTCTCCAAGGACGGGCAGATCACCGACCGCACCGGGGCGCTCGGGGACCGCACCGGGGAGGTGGAGGCGGCCCTCGACCAGCTCTTCGACGAGCGGCGGGTGCAGCTCTTCGTGGTGTACGTGACCGACTTCTCCGGCCGCTCCTCGCAGAGCTGGGCCGACGAGACCGCCACGCGCAACGGCCTGGGCCAGGACGACGTGCTGCTGGCCGTCGCGACCCACGACCGGCAGTACGCGTACTCCGTGGACGAGGCGTCCCGGCTCACCGACGCCCAGCTGAGGGACGTGGCGTCCACCGCCATCGTGCCGGCGCTGCGGGTGAACGACTGGGCGGGCGCCGCGATCGGCGCGGCGAACGGTTACGCGGCCGTGCTCGCGGACCAGCCCGTGCCTTCCCCGTCGCTCTCCCCCGGTGCGGCCGATCCCGGTTCGAGCGGCTCGGGCGGAACGACCGCCGGTGACTTCCTGCTCCCCGCGGTCCTGCTCGTCGCGGTGCTCCTCGTCGCGGCGTACGCCCTCTCCCGGCGCAAGCGGCGCGCGAAGACCCGTACGACGCCGGCCGCCGCCGGCTGGGGCGCCGGGGCGCCCGGTGCCGGGACGCCTGCCGAACCACCCACCCCGCTGCCCGAACTGGACGCCCGCGCCAAGGAACTGCTGGTGGACACCGACGACGCGGTACGCACCAGCGAGGAGGAACTCGGTTTCGCCTCGGCCCAGTTCGGCGAGGAGGCGGCAGCACCGTTCCTGGCGGCGGTGACACGTGCCAAAAGTGAGCTGACCGCCTCCTTCCGGCTGCGCCAGCAACTGGACGACGCGATCCCGGAGGACGAACCGACCCAGCGCCGGATGCTGGAGGAGATCATCAGCCGCTGCACCGCCGCCGACGAGCAGCTCGACGCGGTGTCCGCCGACTTCGACCGGCTGCGGGCCCTGGAGCAGAACGCCCCGCAGGCGCTGGCGGAGGTGGAGACGGCCTTCCGTGACCTCGCCGGCCGCACGGCGACGGCGGGTTCGACGCTGGACTCGATGCGCGCCCGGTACGCACCCTCGGCCGCCGCCCCCGTCGCGGACGACGTCGAACAGGCAAAGGAGCGGCTGGTCTTCGCCACCTCCTCGCTCAACCAGGCCCGCCAAGCGGTGGACGGCGGCGACAACTCCCACGCCGCCGTGTTCGTGCGGGCGGCGGAGAGCGCGGTCCGCCAGGCCGCGACCCTGGTGGACGCCGTGGAGCGGCGGGCGGCCGAACTCGCCGAGGCCGCGTCCCGCATCCCGGCGGCGCTCACCGAGATGGAGACGGACCTCGCGGACGCGCACGGGCTGCTGCGCGGCACCGCGCAGGGCGTGTCCACGGCCGACCTCCAGGGACGGATCGGCCGCGCGGAAGCGGTGCTGGCGGACGTACGCGGCGAGGTGGCGGGCGGGCCGTACGACCCGATCGACGCGCTGCGCCGGCTGGAGGAGGCGGACGCGGCGCTGGACGAGTCGCTGGCCGGGGCCCGCGAGCGGGACCAGGGCAACACCCGGGCCCGTCCGCTGCTGGACCAGGCGATGCTGACCGCCCGCTCCGCGATCTCGGCCGCCGCCGACTACATCACCACGCACCGGGGCGCGGTCGGCAGCCAGGCCCGTACCCGGCTCGCGGAGGCCCAGCGCCATGCGGAGCAGGCCGGGCAGCTGGCGGCAGGCGGCTGGAACGCCCTCCTCGGCGTGATGGTGATCGTCTCCATCCAGTACGGTCTGAACCTCGAAGGCATCGCCACCCCGGTCCAGT
>NZ_JBSFVR010000566.1:0-3107 GCF_053592415.1 Streptomyces sp. NPDC002690
CCGATGGGCGCGAGGAGCCCCGGCCCCAGCCCCGGCGGGGTCGGCACGAGGAGCCCCGGCCTCGCTCCCCGGCGCGGCGGCGCAGCCCCACCTCCGGCGCGCGAGGAGCCCGGACGTCAGTCCCGGCGCGGCGGCGCGGTGGAGCCGCGCACCGACAGGGAGGCGGTGACGGCCGATTCCTCGACGGCGTCCTCCCCCTGGAGCAGCAGCGTGACGGCCGCGGCGCCGTAGCCGTAGAAGTCCTGCCGGACGGTCGTCAGGGGCGGCGCGCAGTAGGCCGCCAGCGCGATGTCGTCGACGCTCACGATGGAGACGTCGTCGGGCACCGACCGGCCGCGCTCGCGCAGGGCCCTGATCACCCCGAACGCCATCTCGTCGCTCGCGACGAAGACCGCGGTGATCTCCGGGATCATCGCGACGATCTGCCCCTGCCGGTACCCGGAGTCGGGCGACCAGTCCCCCTCCAGGGGGGTCGGCGCCTCGATCCCGGCCGCGTCCAGGCACTCCCGCCAGCCCTGGCGCCGTTGGCGCGCCTCGATCCACTCGTCCGGCCCGGCGATGTGCCAGATCTGCCGATGGCCCAGGTCGAGCAGATGCTGCGTGGCCAGGCGCCCCGCCTCGGCCTGGTCGATCCCGAGCACCCGGGCCCCCTGCGTCCGCGACCCGTCGAGGGTGACGGTCGGGATTTCGCGGGTGAGGTCCTCTATCTTCTGCGTCACCGAGATGAGCGGCACGGCGATCACCAGACCGTCGACGCCTTGGTCGGCGAGCTTGGCGAGGGACCGCTCCATCAGGCCGGCGTCGAGCCCGGCGATGGTCGCGATGCTCACCGCGTACCCGGCCGCGCCCGCCGCCGACTCGACACCGGCGGTCACCGCCGAGCGCGAGTAGTACCCGCCGGACTCCAACAGGACGAGCCCGATCGTGTGGCTGCGCCCCGAAGACAGCGCCCTGGCGGCGCTGTTGAACCGGTAGCCGGCCTGCTCCACGGCGGCGAGCACGCGCCGGTTGGTGTCGGGGTTGACGTTGGGCGAACCGCGCAGCGCGCGGGACACCGTCTGCGCCGACACACCGGCGATGCGGGCCACGTCGGCCATGCTCGGCTGCCTCGGCCTCGCGATGTCCTCGTTCAAGTCGCTCCATCCTCCGGGATCGGCTGCTGGACTCTACCAAGCTTGTTATACATGTCATCGATAACATACGCTCGCGCCGTGACTGAGCCGCCCACGACACACATCCCCCCGGCACGCCCCACGGACGCTGCGACGGCGGGCCCCGCCACCGCAGCACTGTCCTGGCGCGATGGCCGCATGTACCGCAACGGCCTTCCGCACCGGATTCTGTCGGGAGCGCTGCACTACTTCCGGGTTCATCCCGACCTCTGGCGGGACCGCATCCGCCGGATCGCCGATCTCGGGCTCAACACCGTCGACACGTACGTGGCGTGGAACTTCCATCAGCCCCGTGAGGACCGGCCGGCGGACTTCGACGGCTGGCGCGACCTCGAACGGTTCATCCGCATGGTGGGCGAGGAGGGCCTCGACGTCATCGTCAGGCCCGGCCCCTACATCTGCGCGGAATGGTCCAACGGCGGTCTGCCGGGCTGGATCACCGGGCGCGACCTCGCCCCGCGCAGCTCCGACCCCGCGTTCACCTCCGCCCTCGGCACCTGGTTCGACGAGCTGATCCCCCGTATCGCGGCGCTCCAGGCGTCCCGCGGCGGGCCGGTCGTCGCGGTACAGGTGGAGAACGAGTTCGGCAGTTACGGCGACGACCACGCCTACATGCGCTGGAGCCGCGACGCCCTGACCGAACGGGGCATCGAGGAGCTGCTGTTCACCGCGGACGGCCCCACCGAACTCATGCTGGACGGCGGCTCCCTGCCGGGCACCCTGATGGCCGCCACCCTGGGCTCCAAGCCCGAGGCCGCCCGGAAGCTCCTCGCCGGCAGGCGCCCCGAAGAGCCCTTCCTGGTCGCCGAGTTCTGGAGCGGCTGGTTCGACCACTGGGGCAAGAAGCACCACGTACGCGGGGTGGAGAGCGCCGTGCACACCCTGCGCGGCATCATCGCGGACGGTGGTGGCGTAAGTATCTACATGGCGCACGGTGGCACCAACTTCGGTCTGTGGGCGGGTGCCAACGAGACGGACGGCCGGCTGGAACCTGTGGTGACCAGCTACGACTCCGACGCACCGATCGCCGAGGACGGTTCCTTCACGCCCAAGTTCTTCGCCATGCGCGAGGTGTTCGGCGCCGAAGGCCCACTCCGGTCGCCGGAGCGGATGCCGACGCTCCCGCCCGCCCGCGTCCCGCTCACGCGCCGGGCCGGCATCCTTCCCGGGCTGCGCGCGGTACCGCCGACGACCATCAGCACCGCGCCGCGCCCCGCCTCGTTCGAGCAGCTCGGCCTGGACGCGGGCATGGTCCTGTACACCGCGCACCCACGCGTCCCGGCGGGCACGCACCAGCTGACCCTCACCGACGTGCGCGACCGCGCCCTCGTCTTCGTCGACGGCGCCTTCATCGGCATCGCCGACGCCGACTCCCGGGAACTGCCGGTGGAGGGGACGGGCGAGGTGGTGAAGCTGGAGGTGCTGGTCGAGAACCTCGGCCGGATCAACTACGGACCCACCGTCGGCGGGCACAAGGGCCTGCTCGGCCCGGTCCTGGTCGACCGGCGCACGGTGCAGGGCTGGGAGAGCGCGCCGGTCGCGCTCCAGGAGTGGGCGGAAACGGAGCTGTCCGCGGCGCTCGCCGCGGAAGCGGAGCCGTCGGGTCCGCTCACCGGTTCCCCCGTCCCGACCACCGGGTTCGCCGTCGCCGGGCTCCATGTCGACACCCCGGCGGACACCTTCCTGGTGCTGCCGGGTTCGCGCCGCGGCTTCGTATGGGTCAACGGGTTCCTGCTCGGCCGCTACCGGGAGACCGGGCCCCAGGTCACCTTGTACTGCCCGGCACCGCTGTTGAGGTCCGGAGACAACACCCTCACCATCCTCGAACTGGAACAGCTCGGAACACGACCTCACCCGGTGCCGTACGGCCCCCCGCGCCCGCCTTCCCCGACCACCCCGTCCTGCGAGTGCCGCCCGCACCCCCTGCCGCCGCCG
>NZ_JBSFVR010000567.1:1729-3103 GCF_053592415.1 Streptomyces sp. NPDC002690
CAGGCTGCCTTCAGTCCGGTCCCAGTGAACTCGGCCTTTGGGTCGGGGTGATGGGTGGCTGGTTGTTGTTTGAGAACTGCACAGTGGACGCGAGCATCTGTGGCCAAGTTTTTAAGGGCGCACGGTGGATGCCTTGGCACCAGGAACCGATGAAGGACGTGGGAGGCCACGATAGTCCCCGGGGAGCTGTCAACCTAGCTTTGATCCGGGGGTTTCCGAATGGGGAAACCCGGCAGTCGTCATGGGCTGTCACCCACTGCTGAACACATAGGCAGTGTGGAGGGAACGAGGGGAAGTGAAACATCTCAGTACCCTCAGGAAGAGAAAACAACCGTGATTCCGGGAGTAGTGGCGAGCGAAACTGGATCAGGCCAAACCGTATGTGTGTGATACCCGGCAGGGGTTGCGCATGCGGGGTTGTGGGATCTCTCTTTCACAGTCTGCCGGCTGTGAGACGAGTCAGAAACCGTTGATGTAGGCGAAGGACATGCGAAAGGTCCGGCGTAGAGGGTAAGACCCCCGTAGCTGAAACATCAACGGCTCGTTTGAGAGACACCCAAGTAGCACGGGGCCCGAGAAATCCCGTGTGAATCTGGCGGGACCACCCGCTAAGCCTAAATATTCCCTGGTGACCGATAGCGGATAGTACCGTGAGGGAATGGTGAAAAGTACCGCGGGAGCGGAGTGAAATAGTACCTGAAACCGTGTGCCTACAAGCCGTGGGAGCGTCGCTGTATGTGCTTGCACATGCAGTCGTGACTGCGTGCCTTTTGAAGAATGAGCCTGCGAGTTAGCGGTGTGTAGCGAGGTTAACCCGTGTGGGGAAGCCGTAGCGAAAGCGAGTCCGAATAGGGCGATTGAGTTGCACGCTCTAGACCCGAAGCGGAGTGATCTAGCCATGGGCAGGTTGAAGCGGAGGTAAGACTTCGTGGAGGACCGAACCCACCAGGGTTGAAAACCTGGGGGATGACCTGTGGTTAGGGGTGAAAGGCCAATCAAACTCCGTGATAGCTGGTTCTCCCCGAAATGCATTTAGGTGCAGCGTCGTGTGTTTCTTGCCGGAGGTAGAGCACTGGATAGGCGATGGGCCCCAACGGGTTACTGACCTTAGCCAAACTCCGAATGCCGGTAAGTGAGAGCGCGGCAGTGAGACTGTGGGGGATAAGCTCCATGGTCGAGAGGGAAACAGCCCAGAGCATCGACTAAGGCCCCTAAGCGTACGCTAAGTGGGAAAGGATGTGGAGTCGCAGAGACAACCAGGAGGTTGGCTTAGAAGCAGCCACCCTTGAAAGAGTGCGTAATAGCTCACTGGTCAAGTGATTCCGCGCCGACAATGTAGCGGGGCTCAAGCGTACCGCCGAAGTCGTGTCATTC
>NZ_JBSFVR010000568.1:0-3094 GCF_053592415.1 Streptomyces sp. NPDC002690
AACGCCATGCGCGAGGCCGTTCCGCAGCTCGTCATCGGGGTGGTCTGGGCGGGCCTGCTGATCGGCGCGCTCACCGTGACGGCGCCGCCGCTGGCACTGAACCCGCGCCTACGGAAGGGCAGTTCGGCGACCGTTCTGAGCATCGGTGCGACCGGGGTGTGCAGCCCGACGAGCAACTCCTCGCGCAACGGGGCCGATCCGTCCAGGAAGCGGAGCAGCCGCGCGGGGGGAACCGAGCGGAAGAGGCCGGTGAAGAAGGCGGCGCCGTCCACCCGCCCGGTGTCCAGGGCCCGCAGCATGACCGCGTCCATGGCGAGGGAACGGGCACGGTAGGGGGACGGTGGCCGCGGCGGCTTCCCGGCGCGCAGCGCCGCCGCCAGCGACCGGCTCTGGCGTTGGACCGCGCTGAAGGTGTAGCCGGTGGAGGGCCGGGTGGCGCCGCCCGCCGTCCCGATGCGGAACACCGACCGCCCGACGCGCGACGGGAACCGGCCGTCCGTCATCGGAATGACGCCGTGCTCGGTGGCGGACACCCGGTAGGGCGACGCGCCGAGAACCTCACCGAGATGATGGTCCAACGCCCTCTCGTAGGCCGCTGGTTCGAGTGGTGCACGGGAGAACTCCGTGTACTCCACCAAGGCCGAGCGCGCGTCCAGCGGGAGCACGTAGGCGAAGGACAGACCGTGGTGCGGCTGAGGCGTGCGGAAGTCCATGAGATCGGCGGTGTCCGGTTCGAACACGGGGCGCTCGGTGTGCACGAAGCGGCCGGTGAAGTGCTGGAGGAGCGTGGTCCGGGCGGCCGGCAGACGGCCGGGCGGACGCGAGTCGAAGACGTACCGTCCCCGCACGACGGTACGACGCCCCTGGGCATCCTCGCCGGCCACCTCACCGCCGCCCCCGGCCGCGTCGCGCACCATCCGCACGGTCAGTTCGACGCGCCCGAAACCCGCGGCTGTCGCAAGCCGGCTCTCCACCAGCGTGGTGAACGCGTCGGACCGGAGCATCTTGTACCGGAGCGGCGACGGCACCGTCACCGTGGCCGAGCCGTCGGTGGCACGCACCCGGAGCCGCTGCCACGAGGCCGTCAGCACCGCGTCGAACTCGCCGCCCGGCGGCTCCCAGAAACACCAGGTGCGCGGCGGCGGGTGGAGCGGTCCCGGCGGGGCGTCGACCAGGAGCACGGAGAGCGGAACCCGGGCGCCGGGCGCGCACAGCCGGTACGCCAGCGACAGACCGGCCGCTCCGGCACCCACGATGACCACGTCGGCGTACGGCAAGGGGGTGCTCTCTTCCTCCGGGAGGTCTGGACGGGCGGACGGCTCCCAGCCGTCCACGAGGGGCGGCGTACGGGCGGGGCACGGCGGTGCGCCGGGCACGGCGGTGCGGGCCGTCACCCGTGGCCGTGCCGGTGCTGTCGCCGATCCTTCCGCAGCGGGAGCCCGCCCGGACGCATCCGGCGCGCGAGTGTCGCGCGTCGGCGCGCGTGGGGGCGTACGAAGACGTACGGGAACGTACGGGAACGTACGGAGGCTCCTCGTGGCCGGAAGCTTGGGAGCCCCGGGCACACGCCCCCGGTGTGTCAGCCGCCGATCTCGGCGGTGATGGCCTCCCACACTCCCTGTGGCGGCGGGAGAGGAAGGTCGGCCGCGGTCACCGCCCGGGCGGCGGCCACCACCGCACCGAGCGCCTCGAACTCGGCACGGCAGTCGGCGCACCGGCGCAGGTGCTCCAGTGCGGGGCCGTCACGCGCGGACCGGTGGCCGAGAGCCAACTCCGTCAGCTCGTCCTCGTGGACGTGGTGCGCCATGTGCACCTCCCTCGGGACCTGCTTCCCTCCGGTGCCGCCGGTCGGACGCACCCGGGGCGGGACGCGTCGCCGGCGTAGGACACCGTCGGGGCCGTGACGCCGGGTCAGCGCATTTCCGGCGAAGCGGCGGTGAGTGACCGCCGCATCCGCGTAAGCCCCCGGCGGGCGTGACTCTTGACGGTCCCCAGGGGCAGGCCGGTCCGTTCGGCGATCTGCACCTGGGTGAGGTCGTCGAAGAAGGCCATGCAGAGGATGTGTCGCTGTACGGACGGGAGTTTGCCCAGCTCCTGGACGATCAGGACCCGGTCGAGCACGGCCTCCGGCCCGGCCGCCCCGGCGCCGTGCACCTGTTCCCGCGCGGCGGACGCGGTGGCCACTTCGCCGCGCCGGGTACGGGCGGCCAGCGCGTCGGCGATCTTGCGCCGGGTGATGCCGACCAGCCACCCGGGCAGCGGTCCCCGCTCCGGGCGGTAGCCGGCGCGCCCCCGCCACGCGGCCAGGAACACCTGCTGGGTGACGTCCTCCGCCTCCCGGGCATCGCCGAGGGAGCGTGCGGCCAGCGTGTGCACCAGGGTTCCCCACCGATGGAAGATCCGGGCGAAGGACTCCGCGTCGCCTCTGAGGAGTCCATCCGCCAGTTCTGCTGCGGCGCGGTCCTCGTCCTCGCTACGCTCCTGCGCGGGCAGGCGGACCAAGCCTTCCAGTGCGCGATGCCTCACCGGTACGTCGACTGCGGTCATCGGTGTCCTCCTCTTCGGGAACCCGGGAAGCCCGGAGTCCGGGCGGCAGAAGGCTGTAGAGGCCGCACCGCCGCCCGGCCAGGAACGCCAACGGCTCGCCGGAGCCGGGGTGTTCCATCGGTGCCAGACAACCCGGCTCCCGACCGACCCGGCAACATGCATCGTTTCTGCGTCGTATCGTGAGCGCATGGACGCATTGAGTCGCGGGCACGCGGAGACGTCGGGCCCCGGGATCACGGACGCACCGGGCGTCAACGCCCCACGCCCCGCCGGTCATGACGGAGGACTGACCACCGGAGCGGTCGCGCGGCTGCTGGGCGTGGCCCCCACCACCCTCCGTTCCTGGGAACGCCGTTACGGCATCGGACCGGCCGAGCGGGAAGGCGGCAGACACCGGCGCTGGACCTCCGTCGACGTCGAACTCCTCATGCGCATGTGCGACTTCACCAGCGCCGGGCTTCCGCCGGCCGAGGCCGCCCGTGCCGCGCTCGCCACCGCGTCGGGTGGCCATGGCGGGGCTCACGGGCCGGGACCGGGTCCCAGTCCC
>NZ_JBSFVR010000569.1:0-3086 GCF_053592415.1 Streptomyces sp. NPDC002690
CCTGGAACCGGGGTACGGCCTGCGGCGGATCACCGACGACCTCTGCGCGGAGGCCGGGTTCGTGCCCAGGGTCGCGTTCGAGGGCGAGGAGGCGACCCCGGAGGGTGGCGCCCTTCACTCATGCGGGTGTCCGTCGGCCGGCCACCGGTTTACGGCTCGAACTTGTAGCCCAGGCCGCGGACCGTCACCAGGTAGCGCGGCGCGCCCGGGTCGGGCTCGATCTTGGCGCGCAGCCGCTTCACGTGCACGTCGAGGGTCTTGGTGTCACCCACGTAGTCGGCGCCCCAGACGCGGTCGATGAGCTGCATGCGGGTCAGCACGCGGCCCGCGTTGCGCAGCAGCATCTCCAGGAGGTCGAACTCCTTGAGCGGGAGGTCCACCTTGCCGCCGGAGACGGTGACCACGTGGCGGTCGACGTCCATGCGGACCGGACCGGCCTCCAGAGCGGCCGGCGCGATCTCCTCCGGCTCGCCGCGACGGCGCAGCACCGCGCGGATGCGCGCCACCAGCTCGCGCGAGGAGAACGGCTTGGTGACGTAGTCGTCGGCTCCTATCTCCAGACCGACGACCTTGTCGATCTCGCTGTCCTTGGCGGTAACCATGATCACCGGGACGTTGGAGCGGTTGCGCAGCTGCCGGCAGACCTCGGTACCGGGCAGGCCCGGCAGCATCAGGTCGAGCAGGACGAGGTCGGCGCCGTTGCGGTCGAACTCGTCGAGACCGTCGGGACCCGTCGCCGCCACGGCGACCTCGAAACCCTCCTTGCGCAGCATGTAGGACAGAACGTCGCTGAAGGATTCCTCATCCTCGACGACAAGCACTCGGGTCACGGAAGGGCCTCCGGGGCAGGAAAGGGTTCAAAAGCAGCTGTTTCGAACGGTCCCTCGTCGTCACCGTTGACGAGTAGTGGTCCGCCGGTGGTGCGTTCCCGTACGGTGCCCGACTCGGGCAGTCGCAGGGTAAAGGTGGAGCCCTGTCCCTCGGAGCTCCAGACGGTGACCTCCCCGCCGTGCGAGGCGGCCACATGCTTGACGATGGCGAGGCCGAGGCCGGTGCCACCGGTGGCTCGTGAGCGGGCCGGGTCGACGCGGTAGAACCGCTCGAAGACCCGGTCCCGGTCCTTTTCGGAGATGCCGATGCCCTGGTCGGTCACGGAGAGCTCGATCAGGGGCCGCCCCTGTCCGGTCACCCGCCGGACGGCGATACCGACACGGGTACGGGCGGGGCTGTAGTTGACGGCGTTCTCGACCAGATTGCCGAGGGCTGCGGCGAGCTGGCCGCGGTTGCCCCAGACGGAGAGGTCGCTGGTCCCGCCGGAGGCCATGGTGATCTCCTTCGACCCGGCCGGCTGGCGGCAGCGGTCGATGGCCTCGGCGACGAGCTCGTCCACCCGGACGGGCTCGGCGTCCTCCAGCGGGTCGTCGTTCTGGACCCGGGAGAGGTCGATCAGTTCCTGGACGAGGTTGGTGAGCCGGGTCGCCTCGATCTGCATCCGGCCCGCGAAACGCTCGACGGCCTCCCGGTCGTCGGACGCCTCCAGCACCGCCTCCGACAGCAGGGAGAGCGCACCGGTCGGAGTCTTCAGCTCGTGGCTGACGTTCGCGACGAAGTCGCGGCGTACCGCCTCTATCCGACGTGACTCGGTGAGGTCCTCGACCAGCAGCAGCACCAGCCGGGAGCCCAGCGGGGCGACCCGGGCGGAGACGGCGAGCGCGTCGCCCCGGCCCGTACCGCGACGGGGCAGCTCCAGCTCGACCTGCCGTATCTCGCCGTCCCGGCGGGTGTCCCGGGTCATCTGGAGCATCTGGTCCACGGCCAGCCGGCCGCCGCGCACCAGGCCCAGCGCGTACGCGGCGGAGCTGGCCTTCACCACGCCGTCGCTCTCGTCGAGCACGACGGCGGAGGAGCTGAGGACGGAGAGGACGGTGTCCACTCCGGGGGGCAGGGTGGCGCTGGTCTCGGGCCGCACGGATGCGCGCGTCGGTTTCTTCAGATCGCGTTCGCTCCAGCGAAACGCCAGCATCGCGATCACACCGGTGCACAACCCGGCGGTCCCGGCTGCTGCGGCGACCGCCGCGTTCACGTCCATGTCGTCCAGGTTATGCGTCGATGCGCACGCCCTCACAGCCATACGAGTGCCTACTCGAACACTCGTCGCCCAGAGTTCACCGAGGGTATGGGCTTGGTTCACTTCTGCGGACGGATTCGGACGCGTTCCGCCCGCACCGTGGGAGCGTGGGGTTCGACCCAGAGACCCCGGCCCCAGGACTGGAGAGGGACTTCCATGCGCGACGCCTACCACGAGGAACTCGACTCGATCGGCGAGGACCTGGTCGAGATGGCCCGGCTCGTCGGGTCGGCGATCGGACGGGCCACCACGGCCATGCTCGACGCCGACCTCAATCTCGCGGAGACGGTCATCGCCGCGGACCAGCGGGTCGACGACCTCCAGCACGAACTGGAGGCGCGCGCCATCGCCCTCCTCGCCCGGCAGCAGCCGGTGGCGACCGATCTGCGGATCGTGGTCACCTCGCTGCGCATGAGCGCCGACCTGGAGCGCTCGGGCGACCTCGCCCAGCACGTCGCCAAGCTGGCCCGGCTCCGCTTCCCGGACAAGGCCGTACCGCACGACCTGCACGCGACCATCCTGGAGATGGGGCAGCTGGCACAGCGGCTGATGGCGAAGGCCGCCGAGGTGATCATCACCAAGGACGTCGATCTGGCACTCCAGCTGGAGCAGGACGACGACGAGATGGACCTGCTGCACCGCGCGCTCTTCCAGCACCTGATGGACGACCGCTGGAAGCACGGCATCGAGACCGCGGTCGACGTGACCCTGCTCGGCCGCTACTACGAGCGCTTCGCCGACCACGCCGTCTCGGTCGCCAAGCGGGTCGTCTACCTGGTGACGGGCGAGCACGCGGACGAGCTCCAGAGCACGACCTCGGTAGAGGGCGCGTAGGGCGCGGGCGGGGTGGACGCAGCCCCTTACCGTCCGCGCGGCGCTCCGGCACGCCGACGTGCGCGGAGCCACCCACTCCACGGCCTCGCTCCCGGACGTCACCGACCCGACCCCGCGCATCGAG
>NZ_JBSFVR010000570.1:0-3078 GCF_053592415.1 Streptomyces sp. NPDC002690
CCGACGCCACACGCGCCGGGACACGCGCCGCGCCGCGCGGGGAAACGCGCGAGACGCCCCGGGGAGCGCCCGGGTGTCAGCCGGTGGTGGGAGTGGCGTCGCCGCCGGGGTGCGTGAGTGCGGCGATCCCCCGGTTCAGCAGGGCGAAGGCGTGGTCCGCGTCCGCGACGGCTTCGGGACGCACCTCCGCGGCCGATCTGCCGTCAACGATGCGCTGCCAGTTCACCGAGGCCAGGATGCGCTGGGTGGCGACCAGTTGTCCCGCCAGCAGCCGGGGGGTGACCTCCCGGGACTCCTCGCCGAGGGTGTCGGTGAGGGCGCGGGCGAGTTCTTCCTCGGCGCGGGCGAGGTACTGGGCGGAGCGGGCCACGAGGCCGGGGGTGGAGTAGACGAGGCGGTGGAAGGCGAGGACGCCCTCGTGGTCACTGAGCCCCGTGATGGGGTCGCCGGCTTCCAGTCCGTCCAGGAAGTGCCGGTGGAGGGCGTCGACCGGGCTCACCCCGGCCGGACGGTTCCGCACCACCTCGGCGCTCTCGTCCTGGTGGTCGGCGAAGCGCTGGACGACCAGGTCCTCCTTGGTGGGGAAGTACCTGAAGAGCGTCGGCTTGGAGACCTCGGCGGCGGCGGCCACGTCGGCGACGGATACCTGGTCGAATCCGTGTTCCAGGAAGAGTGCGATCGCGACCTCGGAAATGGTCTCCCGCGTCCGCAGCTTCTTCCGCTCTCGCAACCCCATCGACCGGTCCACCCGGCAAGTCTACGGGCGCCCCTCGCGGAGGGAATCGGACGCCCCGGCCGGCCCGGACGAGGGAGCGCCTCGGTGCGTGCCCCCGTACATGCCCCGGTGCGGCGGTCCGGAAGGGCCGGCGGCGCGGCCCGGGGGTGTCCCCACCACGACCACCTGGTCCCCCGCGCTCCACACGCGCCGCTCCGCCTTGGGCGGGTTGAGCCGGACGCCGTGGTCCGTACCGGGGGCCGACCGGTCGTGGCAGCGGTAGCCGATCGCACAGTCACCGCGGTCGCGGGCGGCGGCCACGACGGTGGCGAAGGCGGCTTCGCCGCCGGGCCGGACGTACGTGCCGGCGGGGCGCAGGAGGACGTTCGCGCCGTCGCCGGAGAACAGTTCGTCGAACACCGGCGCCAGGTGCCGGTTCTGGGTGATCTGCGCCATCAGCAGTCCGGTCAGCTTCCCGCTGACGATGATGTCGGAGCCGTGGTTGACGGGGGCCAGCGGCCGGTTGCTGTCGTCGGTGAGTTCGGTGACGACGCGCAGCTCACGTCCGGCGCGTTCCTCCTGCAGCCGCAGCGCCAGCAGGGTGACCAGCGTCCAGTCGTCGGGGCGGTCCGGGCTCTCGCCCGGATCGGGTCCGAGGACGACCAGCCCGTCGTACGGGGTGAGGTCGAGCCCGAGCAGGGCGTCGGGCCGCGACAGCGCGGCCGACCGGAATCTGACGGACGCGGCCCCGGGTGTCCCGTTCGCCGACCCGTACGGGGCCGGAGTGCCGCCCTCCGGCTCCCTCGGCCCGGGGACGGTGCTGTCGGTGATCACGTCGAGGACGGATCCGGGGCGGGCCGTGTCCAGCAACTGGCCGACGACGAGCGGGGCGCGGCGGTTCCAGCCGAGCACCAGCAGACGCGTCGGGTCGTCGGGAGGGGAGCCGTCCGTGGCGATCGCGGAGGGGTCGACCAGATGCCGGCAGTCCTCCACCCGGGTGCTGTCGTCGTCCAGGGCCAGCACGATCAGCCGGCCGCCCGGCTCGATGGGGGTGCCGGCCGGCGGGTTGAGCAGCGTACGGCCCTCGGGCGTGAGCAGCCCGACCACGCAGGAGTCCGGGTGCCCCAGCAGGGCCGTGCCGAAGGTCTCCCCGTGGAAGGCGGTGGCGTCGGCGAGGTGGAACTCGTCGCCCGCGAAGTCGAGGAGGTCACGGAGCACGAGGGAGAGTCCTGGCCTGCCGACGCACTGTGCGATCAGCCGGGCGGTGACGGTGTCGGTCTCCAGCACCGTGCCGCGCGGCCCGGCGGCGAGGCGGGCGGGGGCGCGGTACCGGTCGTCCCGCACCGCGGCGAGCACCGGCGGCCCGTCCGCGTCCTCGCCGAGCACCGCGCGCAGGGACAGCAGGACCCGCAGCACCTCGGCGTCCGCGGACGGCTCCCCCGAGGGCAGTACCAGCACGGTGCTGGCGGTCCGCGGACTGACGAGGGCGAGCACCGCGGGGTCGCTGGCGGGGCCGCTGCGGCAGATGATCCGCGCCCGGGCGGCGGGCGGGAGGTGGGCGGCGAGCGCGCGTTCCATCTCGGCCTTGTCCCGGTCGGCGAGCAGGACGACGGCCCTCGGCCGGTTCGGTGCCTGGGCCGCCACCAGTTCGCTCACCACGGTGGTCGCCTGGTCGGACCAGCCGAGCACCACGACGTGGCCGTTCTCCAGGACTCTCGACCGCCCCCGGCTCAGCTCCGCCATGCGGTCGGCGAGACCGGTGGTGACGACCCCGACCAGGGTCGACACGCCGAGCAGGGCGACCAGTCCGAGCAGGGCGGACAGGGCAAGCCGGAGCGGGGCCCCCGTGGCGGTGCCCAGCCGGAGCGTCTCCGCGCTGGTCCGCCACACCGCGATCAGCCGGTCCTGCAGCGACCGGGGCGCGCCCGGGTCCGTCCACACCAGCACCGCGCTGACCGGGACCACGACGGCCAGGGTGGTGATGACCAGCCAGCCCACCAGGGTGCCGGTGGAGCGTGCCAGCGTCCGGTCGAACCGGTAGCGCGCCCGGTCCCGCAGCGGTGCCGGCGGCCTCCCTTTGACTGGTTCCACGGTCACTCCCCTCACGCCGCTCCCGCGCTTCCCGCGCCCCGCGCGGAGGTGACGGCCCCACCCGCCTCTTCCGCACCATGACGCCTGCGATGTCGGGACACGCCGCATTCGGGGGCAAGTTCACCCTTTCGGGCGGACAGCGGCGTGGGGGGCGCCCCACAGAACGCGGAGGGCGGGTGGACGGGTCGAAGACCAGGACGTTCGGGCCGAGACCGGAGGAGGCGTGGCCGGTTCGGTGTTCGTCGCCGGCATGGCCGGCGCCGTGCCTGTCG
>NZ_JBSFVR010000571.1:0-3075 GCF_053592415.1 Streptomyces sp. NPDC002690
CTTCGACGCCGCCCATCTGCTGCCGCGGCGCTTCGTCAAGGCAGGGCTCCTGGCGCCCGCCGCGCCGGACCGCTGGCGTCCCTGGCGTTTCCGCATGTCCAACGACGTCTGGGGCACCCCGGTCGTCGCCGGCGGTCTGCTCTACGTCACGTCCTTCGAGATCCACGCGCTGGACATCGGCAACGGCCGCCGCCAGTTCAAGACGCGGGACGTGGCCTGGGCGATGGCCGTCGACGACGGGGTGATCCACGCCTCGGACGGCCCCTCCCTCTACGCGCTGGACGCCCGGGGCGGCACCGAACGGTGGCGGCGGCGGACCGACGCCTGGGTCTACTCCCTCAAGGCCGACCGGGGCACCGTCCTGACCGGGACCAGGGGCGGCGGCGTACAGGCGTGGGACGCGGCGGCCGGCGAACCGCTCTGGGAGATCAGCGGCGCCCAGACGGACTTCGAGACCGCGGAGGCCGGTCCGGCGCTCCACGAGGGGACCGCGTACGTCTGGAAGGACGCCCGGCTGCGTGCGCTCGACGCGCGTACCGGATCCGAGCGCTGGTCGTACCCCATCGGTGACGCGGCTTCCTGCGGCGGTGTCCCGGTCCGGGTGACTCCCGCGCCGGACGGCAACGTGTACATCGCCGCGGGCACCCGGGTTCTGGCCGTGGACAACGCCGCGGGCCATGTGCGCTGGCACTTCGAGGCGCCCGCCGTCTTCCTGTCGCCGCCCGCGTTCGCGCCCGGCCCGGCGGTGACCGGGGGCGGGGTGTACCTCGCCGACTACCTCGGCACGGTGTACGCGCTCGACGCCGCGAACGGCAAGGACCGCTGGCGCATCGCCACCGAGGCCCGGCACTCCATCGAGCCCGTACTGGTCGCCGGCGGGAACGTGCACGTCGGCAGCGGCAGCGCGCTCTACACCCTCGACGCGGTGACCGGCACCCCGAAGTGGCGGTTCGCGGCCGGCGGTGACGTGGTCGGCAGCCCGGTCGTCGCGGACGGACGGGTGCACTTCGGCTCCGCCGACCACGTCCTCTACACCCTGGACGCGGCGGGCGGCACCCTGCGCTGGAAGCTCGCCACCGGCGGCGAGATCACCGGCTCCCCGGTGGCCCGCGCCGGGGTCGTGTACGCGTGCAGCAAGGACCGGTGCGTCTACGCGCTGGACGCGCTGAAGGGCACGGGGACGGGGAACAACCGGGCCAGGTAGGCCGGGCCGGGCTGGTCGTGCGCCTCAGGGGGTTCTCGCCTCGGGGGCCGCGTCGCCTCGGGGTCCGTCGTGTTGCCGCGTCGCCTCGGGGCCCGTCGTGTCGGTGGCCTGCGTGCGTGTCAGTGGCCGTCGTGCCGACGCGGGTCCTCCGGGCCGGTGTACGGGTCCGGTTCCGGCTCGGGCAGCGGGCTCGTGTGGGCGGACGGGCCGGGCTCCTGCGTCGGGGGCCAGGTGTCCGGGTGTTCGTAGCCGGGCGTGGGGTAGGGCGCGGTGCGCGCGTCGTAGTCCGGCGTGCCCCCGACCCGGTCCCGCCGACGACGGCGTCCCGACATCACCAGAGACCCGATCAGCATCAGGATGCCGCCACCCAGGGCGAGTGCCACCCCCCATTGGAGCCCGGAACCGTCCGGGTCCACCGTCAGGCTTCCCGTCGCCTGGCCCTGCCGGACCATCCACAGCACGGTGAAGCCGAGCGTCACCACCCCGGCGAGCGCCACCACCAGCCGTGAGCGGAGCACGACCCCGACGAGGGTCAGCACCGCGGCGACCAGCAAGGGCAGGAAAAGGGAGAGCATCACCCCCGACGAGGTGGTGGTGATGCCTTCGAAGAGGTCCCGGACGCGGTAATCACGCCCGGGGCGGCCGTCGTACCAGTCGCGGAAGGGGCTCAGGACGGCGGCCGCCGCTCCGGCGAGAGCGATCACGGAGCCGAGGACGTTGCGGATCATCGTCAGCCTCCTGCGCGATTCGCGCGTACCTACCGACGGCGCACGCGCGGACACGTGCGTGACACTCTCGCGTTCGACGCTACGCCCGCCCCCGGGCCCCCGCGACTTTGAAGCGGAGCCACGGCTTCCGGCCTGCCCCTCGGGTCACTTCGGACGCGCCCGGCGCAGCTGCCCGGCTCACCGCCCCATGGGCCACTCCTGTCCTGTGGGTCACTTCCGGCCCGTTCCCCACATCATTTTTGGACCCGCCCCGCACACCATGACCAATCCGTGACAGGGTCATGACGCGCCAGGGGGCCCGCGCCCCGATGCTGGTGCGACAACGGGAACGTCCGGAGAAGGCGCCGGGAGAAGGCGCCACGAAGAAGAAGTCGAGACACGAGGGGGGCTGCATCCATGGTGCGGCAACAGATGAAACTGGCGGCGGTCCTGGCGGTGGTGGTACTCGCACTCACCGGATTCTCCACCTCCAGCCACGGCCACGGCCACAGCGGGTCGAGCCACGGCTCCGACGACGGGGGCGGGTGCTCCAACTCCAGGAAGAGCAACGGCTACAGCAGCGGAAGCACCACCGACGACTACGACGACGACTACGGCTCAAGCTCCGGTTCGTCCTCGGACTCCGCCACGGCCACGGACGAGCCGACCCCCGACCCCACCGCGGTGCCCACCACCGACCCGGGTGTCCGCGTGCTCAGGTGCGCCCGTCCGGCGGACGGTTCCCAGAAGGCGGTGACGTCCTCACTGGTGGAACTTTCCCCGGCCAACTACGGAACCGCCGAGGTCGACATCACCGTGACGTTCGCGGACTCCGCCTCCAACACGGTCGACACGGCTCACCTGCGGGTCGAACTGGACGCGTCCGAGTCGCTCGACCCCCAGGACTTCACGGTGCCGATGAAGAACCCGGGCAAGGTGGACGAGGTGTACGACTGCTACGCCTCCGCGGTGCTCGTCACCAGCTGACGTCCGGTCAACCGTAGCGGCGGGAGCGGCCGTCGGGTACGGATGCGCCGCACCGGACGGCCGCTCCGGATCGCCGCACCGGACGGCCGTCCGTCTGCGTCCGCGCTATCCGGGCGTTGCGCAGCACGCCCTCGCTGATGCAGCCGAGTTTCTGCGCGACCTGCTGGGAGGCGGTGT
>NZ_JBSFVR010000572.1:0-3062 GCF_053592415.1 Streptomyces sp. NPDC002690
GAACGTTGCTGACGTGAATCGGGGCCTCAGTGGTGACGATGCCGCCGGTCTGCGAACCGCGAGCCGTCTGACCGGCCTTGGTGTGCTTCTTGACCGACGAACTCAAGGCGCTGGCCGACGCCGACGACCGCCCCAGGCCCGCCCGTTGGCGCCTCTCGCCGTGGGCCGTCGCCACCTATCTGCTCGGTGGGACACTCCCGGACGGCACGGTGATCACCCCCAAGTACGTGGGCCCGCGCCGACTCGTCGAGGTCGCCGTGACCACGCTCGCCACCGACCGCGCCCTGCTGCTCCTCGGAGTCCCCGGCACCGCCAAGACCTGGGTCTCCGAGCACCTGGCGGCGGCCGTCAGCGGGGACTCGACCCTCCTCGTCCAGGGCACGGCCGGCACGCCCGAGGAAGCGATCCGGTACGGCTGGAACTACGCGCAGTTGCTCACCCACGGCCCGAGCCGAGCAGCCCTGGTGCCCGGCCCGCTGATGCGCGCCATGGCCGGGGGGCTGACCGCCCGCGTGGAGGAGCTGACCCGCATCCCGGCCGACGTGCAGGACTCGCTCATCACGATCCTCTCGGAGAAGACCCTTCCCATCCCCGAACTGGGGCAGGAGGTCCAGGCGGTCCGGGGATTCAACCTCATCGCCACCGCCAACGACCGCGACCGGGGCGTCAACGAGCTGTCCAGCGCGCTCCGCCGCCGCTTCAACACCGTCGTGCTGCCGCTCCCGGCGACGCCCGAGGACGAGGTGGACATCGTCTCGCGGCGCGTCGAGCAGTTGGGCCGTGCCCTGGACCTGCCGGCCGCTCCCGAGGGGCTGACCGAGATCCGGCGCGTGGTCACCGTGTTCCGCGAACTCCGCGACGGCGTCACCACGGACGGCCGCACCCGGGTCAAGTCCCCCTCGGGCACGCTCTCCACCGCCGAGGCGATCTCCGTCGTCACCCACGGCCTGGCGCTCGCCGGCCATTTCGGCGACGGGACACTGCGCCCGGGTGACGTGGCCGCCGGAATCATGGGCGCGGTCGTCCGGGACCCGGCGGCGGACCGAGCGGTCTGGCATGAGTATCTGGAGACCGTCGTCCGCGAGCGGGACGGCTGGAAGGACTTCTACCGGGCCTGCCGCGAGGTCTCGCCATGACCTCGCCCCGCACGGCTTCCGCACCTTCTTCTCCCGCGCCCGCGCCCGCGCCTGCGGCGCCCGGGGCTCCGGGGCCGCTGCTGCTGGGTGTGCGGCACCACGGCCCGGGGTCCGCGCGGGCCGTGCTGGCCGCGCTGGAGGCGGCGCGACCGCGCGCCGTGCTGGTCGAAGGGCCGCCGGAGGGCGACGCGTTGCTGACGTTCGCCGCCGACCCGGACATGCGTCCCCCGGTGGCGCTGCTCGCGCACGCCGAAGACGATCCGGGGCTGGCGTCGTTCTGGCCGATGGCGGAGTTCTCGCCGGAGTGGGTCGCCATCCGCTGGGCGCTCGCGCACGGGGCGGCCGTCCGCTTCATCGACCTGCCCGCCGCCCACGTGCTGGCACTCGCGGCGGCGGCCCAGGGCGAGGGACCGGGCGAAGGAGCGGGGGAGGAGACCGCGCCGGCTCCGCCCGACCCGATCGCGTTGCTGGCCGGAGCCGCGGGTCACGACGACCCCGAGCGGTGGTGGGAGGACGTGGTCGAACATCGGTCCGCGGCGTCCGGCGCCGACCCCGCCGACCCCGTCGCCCCGTTCACCGCGCTCGCCGAGGCGATGGCGGCGCTGCGCGAGACGTACGGGGACGGCGGGCATCCCCGCGACGCCGTGCGCGAGGCGTTCATGCGCATCCGGCTGCGGGCGGCACGGAAGGAGTTCGGCGACGAGGTCGCGGTCGTCTGCGGCGCCTGGCACGTGCCCGCCCTCGCCGCGCGGACGACCCTCACCGCCGACCGCGCCCTGGTGAAGGGGCTTCCCAAGGTCAGGACCGCCGTGACCTGGGTGCCCTGGACGCACCGGCGACTGGCCCGGCGCAGCGGATACGGCGCCGGGATCGAGGCCCCCGGCTGGTACGCCCACCTCTTCCACGCCCGGGACCGGCCCGTCGAGCGGTGGATGACGAAGGTCGCGGGACTGCTCCGCGACGAGGACCGGTTCGTCTCCCCCGCCCACGTCATCGAGGCGGTTCGGCTCGCCGATACGCTCGCGGCCCTGCGCGGGCGCCCGCTCGCCGGGCTCGACGAGGCCACCGACGCGGTCCGGGCCGTCATGTGCGACGGGTCCGACGTACCCCTCGCCCTCGTCCACGACGGACTCGTGGTCGGCGAGGCGCTCGGCGAAGTCCCCGACGGCGCACCGGCCGTGCCGCTCCAGCGGGACCTGACCCGGCAGCAGCGCACCCTGCGCCTGAAGCCGGAACCGCCCGACCGCGAGGTGGAGTTCGACCTGCGCCAGGACACCGACGCGGCGAGGAGCAGGCTCCTGCACCGGCTGCGCCTTCTCGCCGTGGACTGGGGTGAGCCCGTGGCCGGCCGGGGGAGTACCGGCACCTTCCGGGAGACCTGGCGGCTTCGGTGGGAGCCGGAGCTCTCGGTCCGGCTCGCGGAGGCCGGCACCTGGGGCACCACCGTGCTCACCGCCGCGACCGCCAAGGCCGAGTCGGACGCCCGGGGCGCGACCACCCTTGCCGAGATCACCGCCCTCGCCGAACTCTGCCTCCTCGCGGCCCTGCCCGCCGCCCTGCCCACGGTGATGCGGGCCCTCGCCGACCGGGCCGCGCTCGACGCGGACGTGACCCGCCTCGCCGAAGCCCTGCCCGCGTTGGCCCGTGCGCTGCGGTACGGCGACGTACGCGGCACGGACACCGCCGCCCTCGGCGAGGTCGCCGCCGGACTGGCGACCCGGATCTGCGTCGGGCTCCCCGCCGCGTGCACCGGCCTGGACGCCGACAGCGCGGAGGCCATGCGCCGCACGGTGGACGAGGTGCACGGCGCGATCACCCTCCTGCCGGTCCCGGACGGGCCGGGGTCCGCGGGCGGGTCGGGGTCCGCGGGCGGGCCGGGGTCCGTGGGCGGGCCGGGGCTCCCGGACGGGCCCGCCCCGGACGGGG
>NZ_JBSFVR010000573.1:0-3062 GCF_053592415.1 Streptomyces sp. NPDC002690
CGGGCCGGTACCGTTCCACCGCCGGACCGGTGCGGTCGGGCAGCGCTGCGGCGCCGCTCCACTCGCCCACCAGCCGCTCGTGCTCCGGGGCGTCCAGCATCCGCAGCCGGGGCGTCGGGAGCCCGGCCTCCGCACGGGTCATGCTGTCCAGCAACCGGACGTAGTGCGCGGCCATCCGCCGGACGGTCGCGGGAAGGAAGAGATCGGAGTTGTACTTCAGCACGCAGTGGAAGCGCCCCTCCGACTCGTCCTCGTAGGCCGACAAGGTCAGGTCGAACTGCCCCTCCTCTTCGGGGAGTTCGATGTACTCCAGCCGGTAGCCGTACTGCTCGGTGGCCACCTTGTGGGTGAGCAGGATGAACATCGCCTGGAACACCGCGGAACGGCTCGGATCGTGCTGGAGCCCCAGCTCCTCGACCAGCAGCACGAACGGGTACTCCTGGTTGTCCAGGCCGTTCAGCACCGTGGCGCGGACCTGCTCCAGCAGCTCGGCGACCGTGGGCGCGCCCGACAGGTCCGCGTGCAGGGGAAGCGGGTTGACGAAGTAGCCGTACACCGAGGAGAACTCCTGCTGGGTGCGGCCGGTCACCGGGCTGCCCACGACGACGTGGTCCTGCCCGGAGTAGCGGTGCAGCAGGACGTAGTACGCGCTCAGCAGCACCATGAACGGTGTCACCCCGTGCCGCTGCGCCAGGGTGTGCACCCGCGCGCTGAGGTCCTCGTCCAGGACGAAGAACTCGGAGGCGCCGTTGTGCGTCTGCACGGCCGGACGCGTCCCGTCCACCGGAAGGTCCAGCAGCGGGACCTCGGCGGGCAGGTGGGACCGCCAGTACTCCAGCATCCCGCCGGCCTCCCGGCTCGCCAGGAAGCGGTTCTGCTGATTGAGGAAGTCGAGGTACCTCGCGCCGACCGGTGGCAGCGCCGGCTCCCGCCCCTGTTTCAGGGACTCGTGGACGGCGAGGAGTTCCTCGATGAAGGTGAAGGTCGAGATCGCGTCCGAGACGATGTGGTGGACCGCCTTCATGATGACCCAGCGGCCCGGCTCACGCCTGAACAGGCGGAAGCGCACCAGCGGATCGCGTTCGAGGTCGTACGGCTTGCGGTACTCGCGGATGATCGTCCGCCGGATCTCCTCCCACTCCTGGCCCTGGACGTCGAACAGGGCGAGGTCCGGCTCCGCCCCGGACGTCGTCCGCTGCACCGGCTGCCCGTTCTCCAGGTGGAAGTTGGTGCGCAGTGCCGGATGCCGGGCGATGAGCCTGCGCACGGCTTCGAACATCAGGTCCGGTTCGATCTCGGCGCGCACCTCCACCGCACCACCGATGTTGTACGCGTACCCGTCGGGGTTGAGCTGCTTCAGGAACCACAGCGCCTTCTGGTTCTGGGTGAGCGGGTGGCTGCGCTCGTCGGTGAACACCTCGACGGCGCTCGCCGGATCGTCGCCCCCGTCGGCGTCGGCGGCCACGCGTTCCAGCAGCCCCTCGTACAACTGGTCGGCCAGCTGGGCGACGGGGGTACCGCTCAGCAGGGCGACCACCGGCAGGGCGATCCCCAGATCGGCCTGCACCCTGGCCCGGAGCTCCATCGCGAGCAGCGAGTCGAGCCCGAGGCCGCCCAGTCCGGCGGCCGGGTCGATCTCCTCACGCGCCGTACGCAGCACGGTGCCGGTGAGCGAGGTGAACCGCTCGACCACGAGGGAGCGGCGTTCCGCCTCCCCGGCCCGCCGGAAGGCGTCGAGGAAACCGTCGCCCTCCTCGGCCACCTGCTCGACGGCGGTCGCGGCGAGCTCACGGACCAGCGGAGGCGGCGAGTCGTACCAGGCCAGGAACGTCTGCCAGTCGACGACCGTCGCCACCAGCAGCTGGGCCCGGTCCTGCCCGATGACCCGCTCCAGCACGCTCATCCCGGCGTCCGGGGACAACGAACTCATTCCCCGGCTGTGCAGATAGTGGTCGACCAGACCGAGCTCCTCGATCATGCCGGTCGCCCACGGACCCCAGTCCAGACTCAGCGCGGGCAGTCCTTGGGCCCGCCGCCGGTGCGCCAGCGCGTCCAGGAAGGCGTTGCCGGCGGCGTAGTTGGTCTGGCCGGCGGTCGTCAGCAGGGAGGCGATCGAGGCGAAGAGCACGAAGTGGTCGAGCGGCTCGTCCCGCAGGTGCCGGTCGAGCAGGTACGCGCCCATGACCTTCGGTTCCAGTACGGCGTCGAAGGTGGCCCGGTCCATGTCGGCGACCAGCGTGTCGCGTACCTGCCCGGCGAGATGGAACACCCCGCGCACCGGAGCTCCGCCCCCGCGCCGGTAGGTGTCGAGCCAGCCGGTGAGCGCGTCCTCGTCGGTCACGTCCACCGGGGCCAGGATCGGCTGCGCGCCGAGGGACTCCAGCTCGCGCAGGAGCGCCACGGCTCTGCCCGGGGCGCCGGCCGGGTCGGTCGCCGCCCAGTCCCGGCGCGGCGGAACCGGGGTGCGGCCCATCAGGATCAGCCGACGGGCCCCCCGCTTCACCAGCGTCCGGCACAGCAGCCGGCCCAGTGCCCCGTACGCCCCGGTGACCAGATAGCTTCCGTCCGCGCGCAGCCTCAGCGGCAGGGGACCGGTCAGCCCTTCGGCGGGGAGGAGTCGACTGGTCGCGCGACGGTCGCCGCGCAGACCGATCTCCTCCTCGTCGTCGGTCAGGAACTCGCGCAGCAGGGCCTCGGCGTCGGCGTTCAGCCCGGCCGCGCCGGGCTCCCGCGCCGGGTCCAGGTCGACCAGCTTGCCGCGGTGTCCGGCCAGCTCCTGGTGGCGCAGCACCCGGGTGACCCCCCAGGCGGGAGCCGCCAGCGGCTCGACCGGCTCCCCCGGCGACACGGGCTGCGCGCCCCGGGTGACCACGTGGAGCCGGCCGCCGGTGCGCCGCGCGGCGAGAACCCCGGCGAGCGCGACGAGGGAGTACGCACCCGTCCCCGCTGCCCGCGCCAGATCCTTGTCACCTCGATGACCGAGGTGTGCTCGGGGACGAAGTTGTCGCGCAGCCGCTGGCGTACGCGGTGCTCGTCGTACCGTCCGAGGCGCTCCAGGTCCG
>NZ_JBSFVR010000574.1:0-3058 GCF_053592415.1 Streptomyces sp. NPDC002690
GCCGTTCCTCGGCGGGGAGCCGCACCGGGCACGGGAAGGCCGCGACACGGTCGTGTTCGCCGCGCAGCCCTCCGTGCCGGCGTCCCGCGCCGACCATACGTACCTGCTCGCGCGAGGCGGAGCCGAGGACGACACGGGCCGGGGTGTGGGCCAGTACCACGTCCGTCAGGCCGTCCACGGCGTCGAACTGGTCGGCGAGCACCACCGTGACCCCGGCCGCACGGCCGTGCCGCAGCGGTACCTGGAGGAGATCGTGCGGGTCCGGACGGCCGTCCGCCGCCGCCAGGTGCCCGAGGACGGACGGGCGGTCCAGCAGAATCCAGAGCGGGCGCCCGGTGCTTTTGGCGGCGGGACGTCCGGCTTGGCGCTCGCGGTTGGCGTCGATGAGCCGCCGTTCCGTCTCGTGCGCCGCCCACTCCAGCGTCGCCAGCGCGCCCGCGAGCCCGCACTCGACGGCGAGGACGCCCTCGCGCCCGGCCAGGGAGCCGTACTCGCCGCTGCCGCCACCGTCGACGACCAGCACGTCGCCGTCACGGAGGGCCTGGAGCGCGATGGAGCGCAGGAGGGTGGTCGTACCGCTGCCGGCGGTGCCGACCGCGAGCAGATGCGGCTCGCCGGAGCGGGGGCCGGTCCGCCAGACCACGGGGGAGGCGTCGTGGTGGGCGTCACCGTCCTGGACCGGCACGGTGCGGTGGACCGAGCCCGGGTCGGTGAAGCCGAGGACGGTCTCGCCGGGGGCGGTGACGAACCGCTGGGCGGCGATCGTGACGGGGAGCGGGCCGAGCACGGTCATGGCGAGCTGGTTGGCCTCCTCGTCCCAGACGAAGTGGTACTCGCGGCCCCGGCCGGACTTGGCGTGCACCACCTGTTCGATCCGGGTCCGTGCCTCGCTCTCGCCGTCGGTGAACCAGGCCGGGTAGGTCACCCGGAGCCGGACGAGCCGGCCGTCGTCGTCGAAGGCGTAGTCGCCGAAGGGCTGCTCCCAGTCACCGCCGTGGGCGAAGAGCGGTGCGGGGTCGTCGGCGACGGAGAAGTAGGGGACCAGTGCCTCGTACAGGGTGCGCAGCCGGGTTTCCCCGGCCTCGTCCGGGCCGGTCCTCGCCGGGGTCCTGTCCCGGCCCTTCCACGCGGCGGCGCCCATCACCGTGATCACGGCCAGGACCGGCCCGTGCGGGACGAGCGCCACCGCGGTCAGGCAGGCCGCGACGAGGAACAGCCTGGAACCGCGCCGGTCCTTGGGCGTCGCGGCCCATCTCTGCCGTCCTGCGACGGCCAGTAGCCGCAGACCACGGGTGATCGCGATCAGCGGGTGGAGGACGTCGGTGGCGCTGTCGGCGGCCGTGCGCGCGACCTCGCGACCGCGAGTGATCGAAGCGCCGCCGCGCTGGAGAATGCGGGGGAGTGGTCGCCGGGCCACGTCTGTCTCCTGGATGGGGGGTGTGGGGTGGGTGCGGAGGGTCAGAACTTGATCCCGCCCAGCAGGCCGGCGAGGCTCGCCCCGCCCGCCGTGATGCTGGGCGCGATGGCGGTGCCGGCCAGGTAGAAGCCGAACAGGGCGCAGATCAGGCCGTGGGACGCCTTCATCCCGTCCTTCTTGAAGAACAGGAAGGCGATGATGCCGAGCAGTACCACGCCCGAGATGGAAAGGATCATGAGCGGTTCTCCTGGTTGAGAGGGACGGTCACCATGAGTCCTTCCAGGCTCACCCGGTGTATCTATACGATAAAAGGTGCATTGGAGTGAGAAGGTGGTGTTTTCACCCGACCGGTCCAGCACCGGTGGCCGCACGGCCCTGCGCCGGGTCACCGGGAACGTCCTGCCGGTGTGAGGAAAACCGCACCGGAACCACCCTCCGGACGGCCGTGGTCACGCCGGGCCACCGCCGCCCGCACACCCCCGGACCCGTCCCTCCAGGTGTCCCGGACCCGCACCGTTGCGGGGCAGTACCCTGTCGGTTTACCCGCACGGCCCCGGTGCCGTACGCCCCGGCGGGGGCAGCGGCGACGACTACGGCAACGACAGAGGTCAAGGAAGGCGGTCCGTCCGATGAGCGAAACCCCCGACCCCGAGTTGGTCGAACTGGCCACGAAGGTCTTCGACCTCGCCCGCCGCGGCGAGACGGACGTCCTCGCCGCCTACGTGGACGCGGGAGTGCCCGCGAACCTCACCAACGACCGGGGCGACTCGCTGCTGATGCTCGCCGCCTACCACGGCCACGCGCCCGCCGTCACCGCCCTCGTGGCCCGGGGCGCCGACCCCGACCGCGCCAACGACCGGGGCCAGACCCCGCTCGCCGGAGCGGTCTTCAAAGGTGAGCCCGCCGTCATCGGGGCACTGCTCGACGCGGGCGCCGATCCGGCCGCGGGAGCGCCCTCCGCGGTGGACACCGCGCGGATGTTCGGCAAGGCCGACCTGCTGGAACTGTTCGGTGCGCGCTGACACCGCCGCCCGCGCGGGCGGCGTGGCCCACGGCGACCGGTCCGCCGGAAATGTGGTCGCGGTGGCGAAATGGCTGGGTCATCATGACGTCGCGGGTCCGCTCCGGACCACCGACGAGAGGCAGAGGAAAATGCTCGACATCAGGCAGAAGACGGCGGTCGGCCGATCATGTCCCCGCGCGGCTTAGTGCTCCGGCACCAGGTGGTCTCCGACGGACCGAGGCCGGGGCCGCGGACGCCGGAAACCACCCAGGAACTGCACAGTCCCGGTTGCGTCGACAGCTTGATGTGAGGCTTTTTCCATGTTCGATCCATTCATAGCGCCGAGCGGCACCCTGCTCGGCCTGCTGCAGAGGGGCCGCGGCGACGGCACGCTCCACGCGCTCGCCGCACCCCGTACCGAGGCGCTCGCGGCACTCAACCACTGTGTTCTGAGCGACCCCCGCCACGACTGGCAGGTCGAGAACCGCTCCCTCTACTACGCCCGGCTCTACATCGACCTCGACGGCGGTCTGGAGGAGATCGCGAACGCGCGGCACCGTCGTGGTGTGCCCCGGTCGTACGTCCACCACGGCCGCGCCGCCGGCCGGCACCCCCTGAAAGCCCCGCACCACGCCAGC
>NZ_JBSFVR010000575.1:0-3057 GCF_053592415.1 Streptomyces sp. NPDC002690
GCCCGCCCTGCGCGCGGTGCTCGGGGACCCCGAGCTGGGCGGGCTCGCCCGGGTCTGGCTCGCGGAGCACGGAGCGACGGACGTCCCGCCGCCGCCGGAGTCCATGGTCTTCTGGCTGGCCGTCGACACGCTCGCCGCACAGCTGGACGCCGACGGCGAGATGGCGGAACTGCAAGGGCTGGTCGAAGGCCTCGTCGGCCGGGACGGCGACTTCTTCGACCAGGTCTGGCGGGTCGACCACCCGGCGACCGCCGAGGTGCTGGACGCCATGGGCCGGCTGCACGGCGACAAGAAGACGGCGAAGGAAGCACGCAAGGCGGCCTTCAAGGCCCGCTCCCGCGCCGGTTCCTGACGGGTCGTCGGCCGCCGTCCGCGGACGGCGGGCGGAGGTCGGCGCGGCGACGGGCGTGCGGGCGGGGGCCGGGTGGGCGGGTGCGCGCGACGGGTGTGCACCGCGTGCCGAGGCGTCCGTTGCACGGCAAGGGTGTGCCCACAAGTCGCCCGCAGTTCATGTGGAGTTGGCCCGGAGCCGGGACTGTGGGCGCGCCAACGTCCCGGACACCGCACAGGAGCCCGTCATGTCGTTCACGCGCAGGGAATTCACCAAGCAGTCCGCCGTCGCCGGTGCCGGCATCGCTCTCACCGGGGCGGTCGGTACCCTCGCCACCGCGCCCGGTGCCCTCGCCGCGGAGCACGACGGACCCGGTCACGGCGGACACGACGAGCACGGCCACGACGGACACGGTCATGACCACGACCACGACCACTCCAAGGCTCCCGGCTACGGCCCGCTGATCGCCGACCCGAAGGGCATCCTGGCTTTGCCCGCGGGCTTCTCGTACCGGATCATCACGCACAGCGGTGTCACCAAGCTGGAGTCGGGCGAGACCACCCCTTCCAATCACGACGGCACCGCCGCCTTCGAGGGCCCGCGCGGCGTCACTCTCCTGGTCAACAACCACGAGCTGAGCGGTACCCGCGACGGCTGGGCGCGCCCCGTCCCGCTCGCCGAGGGCCTGGTCTACGACCCGATCGCGGCGGGCGGCTGCACCGTCGTGGAGACCCGCCAGGGCGGCCACACCGCCGAGTGGGTCGGTATCGCCGGTACGTCCACCAACTGCGCGGGCGGCGCCACCCCCTGGGGCACCTGGCTGACCTGCGAGGAGACCGAGGACAAGGCGGGCAAGAACGGCCTCCTCAAGGACCACGGCTACGTCTTCGAGGTCGACCCCTACGACCGGCGCGCCAACCGCGACCCGCGCCCGGTCAAGGCGTTCGGCCGGTACGCCCACGAGGCCGTCGTCATCGACCCGCAGCGCGGCCACGCCTACCTCACCGAGGACGCGGCCACCCCGAACGGGCTGCTCTACCGCTGGGTCCCGCCGCAGGGCTTCAAGCACGGCCGCGGCAAGCTGCGCACGCTCGCCGACGACGCCGGTGTCCTCCAGGCGTTCATGTGCTTCGACAAGAGCGGCGCCTTCGTGGACGACCTGTCCCGCGCCACCAAGATCGGCACCGTGTTCGGCGTCGACTGGGTCGACGTGCCGGACCGCGACGCGAAGACCGTCTCCGTGCGCAAGCAGTTCACCGACACGGAGGTCACCCGCGCCCGCAAGCTCGAAGGCATGTGGTGGAGCGACGGCGGCGTCTACATCGTCTCCTCGTTCGCCCGCGCGGAGAGCCCCGTCCAGCACGACGGCCAGGTCTGGTTCTACGACACCAAGCGCCGCACCCTGACCCTCAAGGTGCTCCTCGGCGTCAACGCCGACCCGTCGAAGGACGGCGCCTTCGACGGCCCGGACAACATCACCGTCTCGCCGTACGGCGGCCTGGTCATCGCCGAGGACGGCGAGGGCGTCCAGCATCTCTTCGGGGCGACCGACAGCGGGGCCACCTACCCCATCGCGCGCAACGACCTGAACGAGGGCACGGCGGAGGCGCCCGTGTACAGCGAGTTCACCGGCGTCACCTTCTCGCCCGACGGCAAGACGCTCTTCGCCAACATCCAGACCCCCGGGATCATGCTCGCCATCACGGGCCCCTGGAAGCGTCAGCCGAACAAGTAGCGGCCCCGTACCCAACCAGCGGGCCGGGCCGGCGCCTCACGCGCGGCCCGGCCCGGCCTCGTCACCCCACGTCACCCGAGCGTCGTCTCGCGCAGCAACGCCCGCGCCCGCTCGGTCCTGCGGGCCCCCGCCGGGTACGGCAGGGTTCTGGCCAGGGATTCGGCGCGGGCCAGCTCCCTGGTGCCCTCCCGCTCCTGGGTGAGCCGGGAGAGGGCGGTGCCGAGGGCTATCCGGGCCTCCACCTCGGCGAGGCGCTCCCCGGTGCGCTCGGACCGGGTCACCTCGGCGCGGGCCAGGCGCGTCGCGCTCTCGGGGCGTCCCGACAGGAGTTCCGCCCAGGCCACCAGGACCGGGGCGTCGCCGGTGTGGCCGTCCAGGGCGCGCAGCGCGTCGTCGGGGCGACGTGCGCGCAGGGCGGATTCGGCGCGCGCGGTGCGCACCTCGTACTCGGCCTGGCGGTCGCCGAGCGCGGTGGCCGCCGCTCCGGCGCGGTCCAGGAGGGCTGCGGACTCCGCGGGGTCGCCCAGGAACGCCCGTACCCGTGCCATCGTGGCCAGGGCGTACGGAAGGCACCAGGCCTCGTACGCCTCCGCACCCGCCACGGCCTGTTCCGCGAGCGCGCGGGCCAGTTCGGGTTCTTCCAGGAGCAGCCGCAGTTCGGCGAGGTTGCCCCTCTCGAACGCGGCGGCCGTCGGGTCGCCGGACTGTTCGGCCAGTCCGAGCGCGCGGTTGCCGATCTCGACGGCCTCGCGCAGCCGGCCGGCCCGCCGTGCGTTCTCCCGCAGCGTCGACAGGACCGTACCGAGCAGCGTCGGGTCGCCGTACGCCTCGGCCGGGGCCAGGGCCTGGTCGCCCGCTTCGCGCGCCTGGTCGAGGTGGCCGGCGAGGCCGAGGTTGGCAGAATCGATACCGCAGACGCATGGACACCGACAAATGGTCTAGTCCACAATACGGGAACAAGAACCTCCGCCCTCCCCGCACAGGAGGACGG
>NZ_JBSFVR010000576.1:0-3048 GCF_053592415.1 Streptomyces sp. NPDC002690
GCTCCACCGCCGCCCTCGTCGCCACCTACCGGTCGCTGCGCGGTCGCTGAGCCGGTGACCGAGGGGGAGCGGACGCCGCGCCTGAGACCTCCGGCCCCAGGAGACGCGCCGGTCGGCTTCGTTCCCGAAGCCGGCCTGCCGGGAGGTGTCGGCCTGCCACGCGGAGGCGGGCTCGGGGTGGTGGGCGCGCTCGACGGGGAGGCCGCCCGGGTGGACGGGGGCCTGCTGGGACGGGTCGAACCGGGCCGCCGCGGCCTCCTGGGCCGCTTCCTCCTCGTCGAAGAAGACCGGGCCGGTCTCCTCGACGGGGGCGGCGGGGGCCGCGCCCTGGTGGTGGTTCTCCACGGCCGCTCCCGCGCCGGCAGAGGCCGTCGCGTCCTGCCCCGGTGCGGGACGGCTCGTCCCGGGAACCCACGAAACGCCGTTCCAGTACCGGACGTAGCCGGGGATGGAGGGGTCGGGGTAGTACCCCTCACGGGGGCGGTCGTCACCGGGTGCCGGAGTTGGCGCGCTCATCAGCGGGTCCCGTATCTCTTCGTAGCCGCAACACAAGAGTCAACATCTATCAGACCACCGCCTTCCCCCGGGCCGGTCCTGGTGTTTGGGCCACTTTCAGGTCCCGTCGAAGATTTTCTCTTCAAGTCGCGTCATCGCGGACGGGGAGCGCGCTCTCTCCTTGTGCGGGCCGGTCGCGGGACCGGTCCCTGGGCATCGAAAGGTCGTGCATCCCATGCGCAACGTCGTGGAACGTGAGCTGGAACTGAAGCTGGTCCTGTCGCCCGAGCGCTCCATTCCCGTACCCGCCCGGTTGACGTACCGGGCGGACGACCCGTACGCGGTGCACATCGTCTTCCACATCGGCTCCCAGTCGCCGGTGCACTGGACGTTCGCGCGGGAGTTGCTGATGGAGGGGGTGTTCCGGCCGTGCGGGCAGGGGGACGTACGGATCTGGCCGACGAAGGTGGGGCAGCGCGACGTCATCTGCGTCGCGCTGAACTCCCCGGACGGCAACGCCCTGCTGGAGGTTCCGTCCACCTCGGTGTCGGCGTGGCTGGAACGGACCCTCGGCATGGTCCCGCCGGGTACGGAGAACGAGGGCCCTTGGGGCGAGACCGTCGACCGGGAGCTCGCCGAGCTGCTCTCCCCGCTGCCCGCCGACGACCTGTGGCTCGCCGATCCGTTCGGCCCCGACGACGCGTCCCAGGAGACCGACGAGGCATGAGAGCCTGCCGGGTGGCCTTCGACCGGCCGGTGGCTCAGAAGAGTTTGCCCGGGTTGAGGATGCCGAGCGGGTCGAAGGCCGCCTTGATGCCGCGCTGCAACTCGACTCCCACCGGACCGAGTTCACGGGCGAGCCACTCCTTCTTGAGGACGCCGACGCCGTGTTCACCGGTGATGGTGCCGCCCAGTTCGAGACCGAGCTCCATGATCGCGTCGAAGGACTCGCGGGCCCGGCGGGACTCGTCGGGGTCCGCGGGGTCGAAGCAGACGACGGGGTGGGTGTTGCCGTCGCCCGCGTGGGCGCAGACACCGATGGTGAGGCCGTACTTCTCGGCGATGGCGGCGGTGCCCTCGATCATCGCGCCGAGCCGGGAGCGCGGTACGCAGACGTCGTCGATCATCGTGGCGGGCTTGACGGTCTCCAGCGCCGGGAGGGCCATCCGCCGCGCCTGGAGCAGGAGTTCGGACTCGGCGGCGTCGTCGGCGGGAACCACCGCGGTGGCTCCGGCCTCGGTGCAGAGCTCTCCGACCGCGGCGAGATCGGCGGGAGCGTCGGGCGTGTCGAAGGCGCAGAGGAGGAGCGCCTCGGTGGATTCGGGCAGACCCATGCGGGTCGTCGCGTTCACCGCGCGGACCGTCGTACGGTCCATCAGTTCGAGGAGTGAAGGGGCGTGTCCTCGCTCCATGATCCGGCAGACGGCGTCGCAGGCCGCCTTCGCCGAGGGGAACTCCGCCGCGAGCACGAGCCGGCTCGGCGGTTTGGGGCGGAGCGCGAGGACCGCCTTGACGACGATCCCGAGACTGCCCTCGGAACCGACGAAGAGCCGGGTGAGGTCGTATCCGGCCACGCCCTTGGCGGTGCGGCGGCCGGTGGTGAGGAGCCGCCCGTCCGCGAGGACGACGTCGAGGCCGAGCACGTACTCGGCGGTGACGCCGTACTTGACGCAGCACAGGCCGCCGGAGGCGGTGCCGATGTTCCCGCCGATGGTGCAGGTTTCCCAGCTGGAGGGGTCCGGCGGGTAAGCGAGGCCGTGTCGGCCCACGGCGCGGGAGAGGTCGGCGTTGACGACGCCCGGTTCGACCACGGCGATCCGGTCGACGGCGCTGATCTCCAGGATGCGGTCCATCTTCACCAGGGAGAGCACGACGCAGCCCTCACTGGCGTTGGCGCCGCCGGAGAGGCCGGTACGGGCGCCCTGCGGCACCACCGGTACGCGCAGTGCGTGCGCGGTGCGCATGACGTGCTGGACCTGTTCGACGGTTCGCGGAAGCGCGACCACCAGGGGTGTTCCGGCGTCGCAGAAGCTCGCCATGTCCCGCGCGTACGACGCGGTGACGTCGGGGTCGGTGAGGAGTGCCTCGGCGGGCAGGCCCGCCCGAAGCAGTGCGAGGAGATCGTCCCGGTCGTCCATGCCTCCAGCCTGGCACCCGGCCGCCAATGGTGTGAACCCGTCTGCGGCGACAGTTCCGCAGCGCGGTGCGCTCTGGGTGCTGACGCAAAGTGATCGTATGGATGTCATGCCGCAGCAGAACCCGGATGCCCGTACGATGCCGCCCGCTCCGCCCTTGCCGCAGGACGGGCCCGGCCGGGACACGCAGCCCGAGGGCGGACCGCACCCGCCGCCCGAGGTGCAGCCCCCACCCGCCGACGTGCAGGCCCCGCCCCCCGCGTTGCGTACCTCGCTGCGGCGGGCGGCGGTCGGGGCGGTGGCCGCCGGGGTGCTGGTGGCGGGCACGTGTGGAAGGACGTCGCCGACTTCTCGAAGTTCAACAACGACACGAAGTTCCCCATCGTCGGTGACGGCCCGTTCGTCCTGACCGACTACA
>NZ_JBSFVR010000577.1:0-3041 GCF_053592415.1 Streptomyces sp. NPDC002690
GCCGCGTCGCCGGGGTGGGCGAGCCCGTTCCCGGCCGGGCGGTCGCGGCCGCTCCGGAGAGCGGCACCGCCGGTGTGGCGGGCGCCGACGCCCCGGTGGACGTGTGGAACGCGGCTGCCACGGGGGAACCGACGACCGCCCCCACCAGCGGGACGAGCGTGGTCGCGTCGGTGCCCCGGCCGGTCGGGGCACCCGTGGGCACGACCGTCCGCCCGGTCACGACGACCCGGATGGCCATCGGGGCCACGCCCTCGTGGGCGGGGGAACCGTCGGCCGGGGAACCGTCGGGGCCGGGTTCGCCGAACCCGCCGGGCGCGGCGGTCCGGGCGACGGGCACGGGCAGGACATTGCCGCCGCTCGGCGCGACATTCGGCGTGGCGGTCCGTCCGGCCTCCGCCGGCTTCTCCGGTCCTCGCGTCTCGCGCCCCGACGTCTCCAGCTCCTCACGCCACTGCGATTTCCCGGGTGCTCCGGGATCTTCCGGTTCCTCGGGCGCGGGTTCCGGCTCCCTGGCCGCCCCGACGCCCCCTTGGGTCAGACCTTCTGCGACACAGGCAGTCATGGATGTGTCACCTCCGGCGACCGAAGCTAGTTTTCGGGCTTTCCGCCGACCAACGCCACACCCACCGCTTCACACATAAGGATGGTGTAAACCGGAATCGAGGGTGAGTGGCCGCGATGCTGTGCTTCTCCCGTGTCCGAGTCCGTACCCGAGCCCGTACTCGTATTCGTGCCCGCACCCGCGCCCGTGCCTCCCCGACGCCGGACGCCCGGTGCCGGATGCCCGCCCGAGGGCGCCCCAGCCGCCCGAGGTGACGATGCGTGACCGGAGTGGGGCGCTACGGATGGGTACGCGCAGCCATGACCGGTGCGGTGCGCAGGCCAGGTAGCCTTTCCCCGTGCCCCGTCTGTCTGAAGTCATCGCAGAGCTCGACGCCCTCTGGCCCCCCGAGCGGGCCGAGGGGTGGGACGCGGTGGGCACGGTCTGCGGAGACCTCGACGCGGAGGCCGGCCGGGTCCTGTTCGCCGTCGACCCGGTGGGGAGCGTCGTCGACGAGGCGGTACGCCTCGGTGCCCAGCTCATCGTCACCCATCACCCGCTCTACCTGCGGGGGACGACGACCGTCGCGGCCGACACCTTCAAGGGCCGGGTCGTGCACCGGCTCATCACGCACGGCATCGCGCTGCACGTCGCGCACACCAACGCCGACACCGCCGACCCCGGAGTCTCCGACGCCCTGGCCGGAGCGCTCGGCCTGCGCGTCACCGGCCCCCTCGTGCCCGATCCCACCGACCAGCACGGCCGTCGCGGCCTCGGCCGGATCTGCGAGCTGGACCACCCCGAGACGCTGAGTGACTTCGCCGCCCGTGCCGCGGCCCGGCTGCCCGCCACCGCGCAGGGCATCCGGCTGGCCGGCGACCCCGACGCGACCGTGCGCACGGTCGCCGTCAGTGGCGGCTCCGGCGACAGCCTCTTCGACGCGGTGCGTGCGGCGGGCGTCGACGCCTTCCTCACCGCCGACCTGCGCCACCACCCGGCCTCCGAGGCGGTGCAGCACTCCCCGCTCGGCCTCGTCGACGCCGCGCACTGGGCCACCGAGTGGCCCTGGTGCGAGCAGGCCGCGGCACAGCTCGACGCGATTTCCGACCGCCACGGATGGGACCTGCGGGTCCACGTCTCGAAGCAGGTCACCGACCCCTGGACCACCCACCACTCTTCTGGAGCCCCCAACTGAACGCCGCGCCCGCCGACCAGATCCGACTTCTCGACGTCCAGGCACTCGACGTTCGCCTCGCGCAGACCGCGCACAAGCGGGCCTCGCTGCCGGAGCACGCCGAGATCGAGTCCCTCAACAACGACCTCGCTCAGCTCCGCGACCTGCTGGTCGCCTCGCAGACCGAGGAGAGCGACACCAGCCGCGAGCAGACCAAGGCGGAGCAGGACGTCGACCAGGTGCGCCAGCGTGCCGTCCGCGACCAGCAGCGTCTCGACTCCGGCGCGGTCTCCTCGTCGAAGGACCTGGAGAGCCTCCAGCGCGAGATCGCCTCACTGGCCAAGCGCCAGGGCGACCTGGAGGACGTGGTCCTCGAAATCATGGAGCGCCGCGAGGCCGCCCAGGAGCGCGTCACCGAGCTGACCGACCGGGTCGCCGCCGTCCAGGCCAAGATGGACGACGCCACCGAGCGCCGCGATGCCGCGCTCAAGGAGTTCGACGCCCAGACCGAGACGATCGGCAAGGACCGCGCGGTCGTCGCCGAGGTCATTCCCGCGGACCTGCTGAAGCTGTACGACAAGCTCCGCACGCAGCAGGGCGGTGTCGGCGCCGCCCGGCTCTACCAGCGCCGCTGCGAGGGCTGCCGCCTGGAGCTGAACATCACCGAGGTCAACGACGTGAAGGCCGCGTCCCCCGACACCGTCCTGCGCTGCGAGAACTGCCACCGCATCCTGGTGCGCACCTCGGAGTCGGGCCTGTAATGACCTCGTCCCACCAGCTCGTCGTCGAAGCCGACGGAGGTTCCCGGGGCAACCCGGGGCCCGCCGGTTACGGCGCCGTCGTCGTGGATCCGGCGACCGGCGAGACACTCGCCGAGGCCGCCGCGTACATCGGCGTCGCGACGAACAACGTCGCCGAGTACCGGGGCCTGATCGCCGGCCTCCGGGCCGCGAAGGCGCTGTTCCCGGAGGCGGCGGAAGGTTTTGTCCGGGTCCACGTGCGGATGGACTCGAAGCTGGTGGTCGAGCAGATGTCGGGCCGCTGGAAGATCAAGCACCCCGACATGAAACCCCTCGCGGCGGAGGCGGCCACGGTCTTCCCGCCCTCCGCCGTCACGTACGAGTGGATGCCGCGCGAACGGAACAAGCACGCGGACCGGCTCGCCAACGAGGCGATGGACGCGGGCCGTCGGGGCGAGCAGTGGGAGCCCTCCGCCTCCACCGCCGCCCTGGACGCCCCGGCCCGCCCCGCAGGGAGCGAGCCGCGCGAGACGGAGGCGCGCGAGGGCGGCGCGCACCTTGGCGGCGCCGGCGGAGGCGTCGCCCA
>NZ_JBSFVR010000578.1:0-3029 GCF_053592415.1 Streptomyces sp. NPDC002690
GGACGCCCTGATGCCGTCGACGTGGTCGTGGACGGCGGAGAACGCGATGAGCAGCGCTGCCGCGAACATGACAGCCGCCGTCGGCGAAGCATGTCGCGGGGACCGCCGCACCCCCGGTCGCCCGGGGGGCGGGACGACGGCGGTCCCCGCGAGGGACGCGGTCCGGGTCAGGGCCGGGCGCTCGCGTCCTGGCGACTTTGGAGGTCCGGGAGCCGCTCCGTAGTCCATGTCGCCGTATCGGGTGCCGGCGGGTTTCCCTGCCGACACCCATCAATCTGCCTGATCCGTGTTAAGCGGGTGCTGCGTGGACGTGACGCGCTCGTACCAGTTCTGCGACGAGGCTCCCGCACATCGGGCGTATCAGGCGGAGACGCCGCTCTCCTCGGCCAGGAAGGAGAGGAGATCCTGCCTGCTCACGACCCCCTTGGGCTTGCCTTCGACCAGTACGATCGCGGCGTCGGCAGCGCCGGAGCCGCTGAGCACGGCCATCAGGTCCTCGACCGGTTCGCCCGATCCGACCTGGGGAAGCGGGTCCGACATGTGCTTCTCCAGCGGGTCGGTGAGCTGGGCGCGCTTGGTGAACAGGGCGTCCAGCAGTTCCCGCTCGACGACCGAGCCGACGATCTCGGCGGCCATCACGTCGGGGTGTCCGGCGCCGGGCTTCACGATCGGCATCTGGGAGACGCCGTACTCACGCAGCACCTCGATGGCCTGGCCGACCGTCTCGTCCGGGTGCATGTGGACGAGCGAGGGCATCGGGCCCTCCTTGTGGGCGAGCACCGCGTCGACGCGGGCGGAGGGGCCGGCGTCCTCCAGGAAGCCGTAGTCGGCCATCCACTCGTCGTTGAAGATCTTGCTGAGGTAGCCGCGTCCGCTGTCCGGCAGCAGGACGACCACGACGTCGTCCGGGCCGAGGCGCCGGGCGACCTCCAGCGCGGCGACGACCGCCATGCCGCAGGAGCCGCCGACGAGCAGCCCCTCCTCCTTGGCGAGGCGGCGGGTCATCTGGAAGGAGTCCTTGTCCGAGACGGCGACGATCTCGTCCGTGACGGTCCGGTCGTAGGCGGACGGCCAGAAGTCCTCGCCGACGCCTTCCACCAGGTACGGGCGCCCGGAGCCGCCGGAGTAGACCGAGCCCTCCGGGTCGGCGCCGACCACGGTGACCGCGCCTTCGCTGATCTCCTTCAGATAGCGGCCGGTTCCGGTGATGGTGCCTCCGGTGCCGACGCCCGCGACGAAGTGGGTGATCCGCCCCTCCGTCTGCTCCCACAGCTCGGGACCGGTGGTCTCGTAGTGGGAGCGCGGGTTGTTCGGGTTGGAGTACTGGTCGGGCTTCCAGGCTCCGGGGGTCTCACGGACCAGCCGGTCGGAGACGTTGTAGTACGAGTCGGGGTGCGAGGGATCGACGGCCGTCGGGCAGACGACGACCTCGGCGCCGTACGCGCGCATCACGTTGATCTTGTCCATGGACACCTTGTCCGGGCAGACGAAGACGCACTTGTACCCCTTCTGCTGCGCGACGATCGCGAGGCCGACGCCGGTGTTGCCGCTCGTCGGCTCGACGATGGTGCCGCCGGGCCGCAGTTCGCCGCTCGCCTCCGCCGCCTCGATCATGCGCAGCGCGATGCGGTCCTTCACCGAGCCGCCGGGGTTGAAGTACTCGACCTTGGCCAGGACGGTCGCCTGAATGCCGGCCGAGACGCTCCGCAGCCTGACCAGCGGGGTGTTGCCGACAAGACTGATCATCGAATCGTGGAATTTCACCGTGTACTCCGGGATCTCCGAGATGGTCCGGCTCAGAGTATGCGTACGGGCACCACATTGGGCGAAGCGATTGGACGCATCCCCCTGCGGGGCAGGTAGGTACGTGTACGGCTGAGTGGCGAGAAGGAGGTGGACCGCACGGTGTCGACGGCAAGAGTGGCACGGCGGATCGCGGCGGGCGCCGCGTTCGGCGGCGGCAGCATCGGGCTCATCGGGGCGGCGACGGTCGGCCTCGTCCTGGCCGAGGTGCAGCTTGCGAAGCGGCAGGTGGGCGGAGGTATCGCCCCGGTTCCACCGAGTGCGGACGGACGGTACGGCGTGGCCTTCGCCGGTCCCGCCGATCCGCTCCGACTGGCTCTGCTCGGTGACTCGACGGCGGCCGGGCAGGGGGTGCGGCGGGCCGGCCAGACGCCGGGGGCTCTCCTCGCCTCGGGGCTGGCGGCGGTCGCGGAACGGCCGGTGGACATGCGCAACGTGGCCCTTCCGGGGGCCAGGTCGGACGATCTGGAGCGGCAGGTGGCACTGTTGCTGGCCGATCCGTCGCGGTACCCGGACGTCTGCGTGATCATGATCGGCGCGAACGACGTGACCCACCGGATGCCCGCCACGCAGTCGGTGCGCTGTCTGACCACCGCCGTGCGCAGGCTGCGGACGGCGGGCGCGGAGGTGGTCGTCGCGACCTGCCCGGACCTCGGCACGATCGAGCCGGTCTACCAGCCGCTGCGGTACCTGGCCCGCCGGGTCAGTCGGCAGCTCGCGGCGGCCCAGACCATCGGCGCGGTGGAGCAGGGCGGGCGCACGGTCTCGCTGGGCGATCTGCTGGGGCCGGAGTTCGAGGCCAACCCGCGCGAGCTCTTCGGCCCGGACAACTACCACCCCTCGGCCGAGGGGTACGCCACCGCGTCGATGGCGGTGCTGCCGACGCTCTGCGCGGTGCTCGGGCTCTGGCCGGAGACGGATCATCTCGACGGCTCCCGGCGCGAGGACATACTGCCGGTGGCGAAGGCGGCCTCGCAGGCGGCCCGCGAGGCCGGTACGGAGGTCACGGGGGCGCGCGCTCCCTGGGCCCTGCTCAAGCACCGCAGGCGGAGGCGTCTGCCCGCGCACACGGAACCCCACCCGCACCCGGAGACCCCCGAGTCCCCGGAGCCCCCGGAGACGCCGGAGTCCCGGGGGGAGCGCGCGGCGGAGCATCCGCCGGAGCGCGCGACGGACGTTCCGGACCGGCGCGACGGGCGCGGCGGTCCGGAGGCGGGCGGGACCGG
>NZ_JBSFVR010000579.1:0-3023 GCF_053592415.1 Streptomyces sp. NPDC002690
GGCCGAAGGACGGGGCCTCTCCCGCCTCCAGGGTGAGGCAGATCTGGAAGAGGGGGTGCCGGGAAAGGGTGCGGGTGGGGTTGAGGGTGTCGAGGCGGGCCAGCGCAGGACGGCGAGTTCGCCGCCCTCGACGGGGACCCGCAGTTCGTCGTGGGGCAGCGGGCCGGGTCCTGCGGGTGCGGCGGCGGACGCCGTTTCGGCGGTGGTCACGACAGGTTCCTCTCCTTCGGACCGACGTCGGCGTCGGTGTGGCCGGTGTGGCGTGCGGTGCCGGGGGCCGCGTCGGCACGCGCCCCCGGAGCCGTACTCTGCCGGACGGCGGGCCCGTCCGGGACCTCACGGGTGTCGGGTGTGCGGCCGGCGTCGGGCACGACGCGTCCTGTGTCGCCGCCGGAGCCGGAGCCACGTCGGGCGGCGCGGAGCCGGCCGGGCAGTGCCGCGAGGCCGCCGGGCAGGACGTTGACGACGATCACGAAGAGCGCGCCGAGCAGGAACAGCGGCTGGCTGAGCGGCACCCGCAGGACGGCGGGCAGGTCGGCGACGGCGGCGGAGTTCGCCACGTCGCCGAGGCGGTGGTCGGCCCAGGTGTAGAGGATGCCGCCGAGCATCGGGCCCCAGCGGGTGCCTGAGCCGCCGAGGACGACCATGACCAGCAGCGACAGGGTGAATTCGGAGCTGGTGGTCTGCGGGGTCGACCCGCCGGTCAGCAACAGGTGCACGATCCCGCCGAGCGCGGCCAGGGCGCCCGCCACGGTGAAGGCGACCAGCTTGAATCCGTACGGGCGCAGGCCCAGCACCTCGACCCGGCGTTCGTTCTCCTTGATGCCCTCCCAGACCCGGCCGGTCGGTGAGTGGGTCGTCCAGTGCACGACGACGAGGGTGAGGCCGAGGAAGGCGAGGGTGATCCAGTACAGGTTGGCGGTGTTCTGGATGCCGACGAGTCCGGCGGGCAGGACGTCCGCGGCGACCGCGCGGCCCTCCTCGCCGCCTGTGAAGCCGCCGGGGTCGCGGGACACCAGGATCGAGCCGGCCTGGGCGAACGCCAGCGTCACCATGGAGAAGCCGATTCCGGTGACCCGCAGACTCACCGAGCCGAGCAGCACGGACAGGACGAGGCCGAAAACCAGGCCGAGCACCGCGGCCAGGCCGAAGGAGAGTCCGGCCTCCTGCATCATCGTGTTGGTGGCGTAGCTCCCCGCCGCGAAGTACAGCGCGTGGCCGAAGGAGAGCAGCCCGGTGCGGCCGAGCAGCAGGTCGTAGCCGGTGGCGAGGGCGCCGAACAGCAGGCAGAGCGCGAGGAGTTGGAGGCTGCCGGGGCTTCCGACCGGCCCGTCCAGCAGCCCGGGCACGTCGACGGCGCTGTACGGGAGCACGAAGAGCAGGACGAAGAGTCCGGCGGGCCACCGGCGGAGCAGGCGGCGGCCCCGCGAGCCGGGAGAGCTTGCCGTGACAGTGATCGTGCTCATGCGAGCCTCCCGGTGAGACCGCGCGGGCGCACCAGCAGCAGGGCGGCGAGCAGCGCGACGACCGCGAGGTCGCCGAGGCCGGCGGTGGTGTAGTAGTTGGCGAACTGCTGGATGAGACCGATGGCGACGGACGCGACGGCGGCGCCGGTCACCGAGCCCATGCCGCCGGTGACGACGACCACGAAGGCGAAGATCAGCAGCGAGGTGCCCTGGCGGGGGTCGACCGACCCGAAGTACAGGCCGCCCAGCGCGCCGCCGAGTGCGGCGGCGGCACCTCCGATGGCGAAGACGAGGGTGAACGCCTTGCGGACGTCGATGCCCAGCGCCGTGACCATGGCCCGGTCCTCGACGCCCGCGCGGACGACCAGGCCGTGCCGGGTGCGGTCGAGGAAGAGTTTCAGGCCCGCCCACACCAGTACGGCGGCGGCGATCAGGACCAGGCGGTTGGCGGGGACGTTCGCGCCGAGCACGCCGATGGTGTCCTTCAGCGCGTCGGGGCCGGGGAAGGTCAGTGCGTCGGTGCCCCAGATGCCCGAGAGCAGGGCGGGGACGGCGAGCGAGACGCCGACCGTGGCGAGGACCTGTTCGCGCGGGCGGGTGTAGAGGGGGCGCACGACGACGAGTTCGAGCACGATCGCCGCGAGGGTCCCGACGAGGACGCCGAACACGACGGCCCACGCGAAGGCGAAGCCGCCGGAACCCGCGCCGGGAAGGTTGCCGGAGGCGGCCCACCAGGTCGCGTAGGCGCCGATGGACAGCAGCGCGCCGTGGGCGAAGTTGAGCACGTCCATCAGACCGAAGATCAGCGACAGCCCGGAGGCGACGAGAAAGTACAGTGCACCCAGGCCGAGGCCGGTCAGGGTGAGCAGGACGACGGTGTCCATCAGGCGTCGGCCTCCGAACGGTCGGGCCGCACCTCTGCGGGCGCGGGCGCGGCGGAGTGGGTGGCGGGCGTGGGCGCGCGGCCGACGCCCAGCAGGCGGCGGGTTGCCTCCGCGTCCTGGAGGAGTCCGGCGGCGGGCCCCTGGTGGGCGGTGCGGCCGTCCGCGAGGACCGTGCAGTGCGTCGCGAGGCGGCGGACCATCGCGAGGTTCTGCTCGACGAGCAGGACCGGTACGGCTTCGGCGGCGCGCTCCAGGACCTGGGTGACCTCGGTGACGACCTTCGGGGCGAGGCCCTTGGTCGGTTCGTCGGCGATGATCAGCCGGTTGCTGTTGAGCAGGGTGCGGCCGATGGCCACCATCTGCTGCTGGCCGCCGGAAAGCGTGCCCGCCAACTGCTTCGCACGGGTGCGGAGCTCGGGGAAGAGTTCGTGGACGAGCGCGTAGTCCGTCTCCCCGCCCGGGCGTTCGGCCAGCCGGAGGTTCTCCGCGACGGTCAGTCCGGCGAAGATCCCCCGGTCCTCCGGGGCGTAGCCGATGCCGCGGCGCACCAGGGCGTGCGTGGGCAGGTGCGCGGTCTCTTCGCCGTCCAGCAGCACGCTGCCGGTGCGCGGCACCAGGCCGAGCACCCCGCGCACGGTCGTGGTCTTGCCCGCGCCGTTGCGGCCGAGCAGGG
>NZ_JBSFVR010000580.1:0-3019 GCF_053592415.1 Streptomyces sp. NPDC002690
CTCCCTCGCCTGCGAGTCCTCGCTGACCGGCCTCGTACGACAGGAGAACGGCGTCTTCCGGCTGTCCTTCACCGGGACCCCGCAGGCGGCCGACGGCCCGGTGGGCGTGGTCACCGACGCGGACGGCCTGCACACGCTGGCCCCGGCCGGACTGCCGCAGACCGTGCTGGACCGGTTCGCCCAGGAGCCGCTGACCGGCGGCGCGGTGCCGGAGAAGGCCACCGCCGTGCTGGTCCTGCGGGAGCGCGAGACCGGTGCCGAGTATCGCCTGGCCACCGAGTCCGAGGTGCGCCGCACGGTCGAGGGCGGCCTCACCGTCGCCGGTACGGCGGAGCTGGACCCCACGTCGGCCGCCGGGGGCGACGCCCTCGACGACGGCGCCTGGGACCTCTACGTCCGGCTGACCGCGCTCGGCTGGACGAAGACCGCCCGGCTCGGCCGGACCCGTACGGCCGAGGTCTCCGAGGAGCTCACCGGGGCCCCGCACCCCGCCGACCCCGCCCGCACCATCACCCCGTACTGGACGCGACCGCACCGCGACCTCTCGCTGCGGGTGGAGACCCCGGAGCCCGCACCGGCCCCGCGCAAGCAGGGGCTGCTGCGCCGGGTCGCCAAGGCCATCAAGGGCAAGTAGCCGCCCGACGGGACGGGGTGACGACCACTCAGCAGCAGCCGAAGCCGTCCGGGTCCACGCTCCCGTCGGGCAACGACCGTACGTTACGGGCCTCCTTGGCCCGGGCGGCCAGCAACTCGTCCGCCGGGTAAGCCACTTCCTCCAGGGTGAGGCCGTGCGGCTTCACCACGTGGACCCCGGGGTCCCGCACCCCGGCCGCCAGCACCTCGGCGGGCCAGGGGGCGGGGCGTCGCCCGTCGCCCACGAACAGGGCGGCGCCGATCAGCGCGCGCACCATGTTGTGGCAGAACGCGTCCGCCTGCACGGTGGCGGTGAGGACGCCCGACTCCTCGTCCCGCACCCAGCTCAGCTTCTGGAGCGTACGGATGGTGGTCGCACCCTCGCGCTTCTTGCAGTACGCGGCGAAGTCGTGCTCGCCGACCATCGGCGCCGCCGCCTCGTTCATCGCGTCGAGGTCCAACGGCCTGTCGTGCCACAGCACATGACCGCGCGTCAGCGGGTCCACCCCGCCGGGCCGGTCGGCCACCCGGTAGGCGTACCGCCGGTGCATCGCCGAGAAGCGGGCGTTGAACCCGGCCGGGGCTTCGGCCGCCCGCCAGATCCGCACGTCCAGCGGCAGCCGCCCCGCCATCCGGCGCAGCAGCTTTTCGCGGTGTTCCTCCCACACCTCGGCCGGCAGGTCGACGTGCGCGACCTGTCCCCGGGCGTGCACCCCGGCGTCCGTACGACCCGCGACCGTCAGGTCGTACGTCCGCGCGGAGCGGGTCACCGTGCGCAGGGCGTCCTCGATCTCCCCCTGGACCGTCCGCCGGGACGTCTGCTTCGCCCAGCCGGAGAAGTCCTTGCCGTCGTAGGACAGGTCCAGCCGTACGCGTACCGCACCGGCCTCAGGCTCGTCGCTCACCCGCGCATCCTCTCAATCCCGTGTACTCGATACCGGAAACAGAACGGGCCCGCACCGCCCCGAAGGGTGATGCGGGCCCGCACAGTGGTCTCAGAACGCTCAGGCGTCCTTGGACTCCGCGTCGGCCTCGGCCGGCTTGGCGTCCTCGACGACCTCGGCGGACTCGGCCTTGGCCGCGTCCTCCTTGACCGCACGCTTGGTGGCGGCCTCGGCCTCACCGGTGGCCTGCTGGGCCACGGTCAGGGCCTCGACGAGCTCGATGACCGCCATCGGGGCGTTGTCGCCACGACGGTTGCCGATCTTGGTGATACGGGTGTAACCACCGGGGCGGTTCTCGTACCGGGGGGCGATCTCGGTGAAGAGCGTGTGGACGATGCTCTTGTCCGTGATCGTCTGGAGCACCAGGCGACGGTTGTGGATGTCGCCCTTCTTCGCCTTCGTGACGAGACGCTCGGCGACGGGGCGCAGACGACGGGCCTTGGCCTCGGTCGTCGTGATGCGGCCGTGCTCGAACAGCGACTTCGCGAGGTTCGCGAGCAGCAGACGCTCGTGCGCGGCGCTGCCGCCCAGACGTGCACCCTTGGCGGGACGCGGCATGGTGTTTCTCCTTGTGTGCTGCACCGGCCGTATCAGGTACCGGTGTCAGTTCCCGTGAGGCGGTCGCCCCGCGGAAGTCCGTGTGTCGAGGGCCCGAAAGCCCTCACGGGCGGGCCGGCGCGATCGCACCGGCCCGTCCGGGGGTGGTTCTAGTACTGCTCGGTCTCGACGAAACCGGCGTCCGCGTCGTCGTCGGCGCCGAAGGCGTCGGCGGCGGCGGTCGGGTCGAATCCGGGCGGGCTGTCCTTGAGGGCCAGGCCCATGCCGGCGAGCTTCGCCTTGACCTCGTCGATCGACTTCGCACCGAAGTTGCGGATGTCGAGCAGGTCGGCCTCGGAACGCGCCACGAGCTCACCCACGGAGTGGATGCCCTCGCGCTTGAGGCAGTTGTACGAGCGGACCGTGAGCTCAAGCTCCTCGATCGGCAGCGCCAGATCGGCGGCGAGCGCGGCGTCCGTCGGCGAGGGGCCCATGTCGATGCCCTCGGCGTCGATGTTGAGCTCGCGCGCCAGACCGAACAGCTCGACCAGGGTCTTACCGGCCGACGCCATGGCGTCACGGGGACGCATGGCCTGCTTGGTCTCGACGTCGACGATCAGCTTGTCGAAGTCGGTGCGCTGCTCGACACGGGTCGCCTCGACCTTGTACGTGACCTTGAGCACCGGGGAGTAGATGGAGTCGACCGGGATACGGCCGATCTCCTGGCCCGCCTGCTTGTTCTGGACGGCGGACACGTAGCCGCGACCGCGCTCGACGGTCAGCTCCATCTCCAGCTTGCCCTTGCCGTTCAGCGTGGCGAGGACGAGGTCCGGGTTGTGGACCTCGACGCCGGCCGGCGGCGCGATGTCGGCAGCGGTGACCAGGCCGGGACCCTGCTTGCGCAG
>NZ_JBSFVR010000581.1:0-3017 GCF_053592415.1 Streptomyces sp. NPDC002690
GTCGCCCACCTCGTCCACGCCGACCTCCTCGTCCTCCTCTCCGACGTGGACGGGGTCTACGACGGCGACCCCAGCACCCCGGGCACCTCGCGGATTGGGCACCCGACGGTGGCTCCTGGACCACCGTCCCGGGGACGGCGATGACCGCCGCCTGTACGGACTGGGTGAAGCTGACCGTTCCGCTCGGCAGCGCCACCGGCCTGGCCGCGACCTTCAACAACGGCCAGGGCGTCTGGGACAACAACTCCGGCAACAACTACGCCCTCGGCACCGGGAACATCACGGTCAAGGACGGTGTGGTGGCCCACAGCGACCCGTGCGCGGACAGCGGTACGACTCCGAGCCCCTCCCCGACCGGCACGAACAGCGCGGAGGTCTACTACTCCACCGCCACGGTCGGCTGGACCACCACCAACCTCCACTACCAGCCGGCGGGAGGCGCGTGGACCACCGTCCCCGGGGTGGGCATGGAGGCGGCCTGCACCGGGTGGGTGAAGCGGACCGTCGACCTCGGGACGGCCACCGGGCTCAACGCCACGTTCAACAACGGCAACGGCGTCTGGGACAACAACAACGGCTCCAACTACTCTCTTCCGACCGGGCGTTCCACGGTGAAGGACCACAAGGTCACCTCGAACGCGGCCGATCCGTGCGCCGCCGCGGTACCGGACACCACGGCCCCGTCCGCCCCGACGAAGGCGGCTGCCGCAGCGGACGGCGTCTCGGTGGTCCTGACCTGGGAACCCTCCACGGACAATGTGGGCGTGACGAAGTACCAGGTCACCCGTACCGGCGGGACGAAGGGCACCCTGGTGGCGGACACCGGCTCCACGGTGTTCTCCGACACGGGTCTTGAGGAGCGGACCGCGTACAGCTACACCGTCAAGGCGGTGGACGCCGCGGGCAACGTCTCGGCGGCCTCGACGGCGGCGACCGCCACCACCGGTGACAAGCCGCCCGTCGCGGCCTCGGGGCAGCCGCTGGGCACGGACCCGCGCAAGGACCCGATCTACTTCGTCCTCACCGCCCGTTTCAACGACGGTGACAGCACGAACAACCGGGGTGGCAGCCAGGACGTGAAGTCCGGCAACGCGGCCAACAACGACCCCATGTTCCGGGGCGACTTCAAGGGCCTGGTCAAGAAGCTCGACTACATCAAGGGGCTGGGCTTCTCCGCCATCTGGATCACACCGGTGGTGCTCAACCGGTCGGACTACGACTACCACGGCTACCACGGCTACGACTTCTACAAGGTCGACCCGCGCCTGGAGTCCGCCGGCGCCTCCTACCAGGATCTCATCAACGCGGCGCACGCCAAGGGGATGAAGATCTACCAGGACGTCGTCTACAACCACTCCTCCCGGTGGGGCGCCAAGGGGCTGTTCACCCCGACGGTCTACGGCGTGCGGGACTCGCAGTGGAGCTGGTACTACGACGAGAAGAACGAGGGCTTCGAGTACGACGGGCTGACCGTCGAGACGAAGTCCGGCAAGACCTACTACAACGGCGACCTGTGGTCGACCGCCGAACCGGCCGGCAACACCTGCCTCAACTGGGGAAAGCCCACCGGCGGTACCTCCGCCGAAGGCTACAAGATCTACAACTGCCAGTGGCCGAACGCCACTTCCGGGATGTTCCCGACGGTGTACTACCACAACTGCTGGATCGGCAACTGGGAGGGCGAGGACTCGCGCAGCTGCTGGCTCCACGAGGACCTCGCGGACTTCAACACCGAGAGCGCCCCGGTGCAGAACTACCTGATCGGCGCCTACGACAAATACATCGACATGGGCGTCGACGGCTTCCGGATCGACACCGCCGTGCACATCCCGCGCACCACCTGGAACCGCCGCTTCCTGCCGGCGATCCAGGAGCGCGTCACCTCGAAGTTCGGCGCCGAGGCCGCGAAGAACTTCTTCGTCTTCGGTGAGGTCGGCGCCTTCGTCAACGACAAGTGGAACCGGGGCTCGGTCAACCACTCGGCGCAGTTCTACACCTGGAAGGAGCGCAAGGAGTACAGCGCGGACGACGCCGCCGCCTCGCTGGAGATGTACAACTACGAGGAGCAGCTCGGTACCGGGCAGCAGCCGGTCTCCGACAACGCCTTCCTGAAGGGGAACAGCTACCACACGCCGGACCACAGCCAGTTCTCCGGGATGAACGTCATCGACATGCGGATGCACATGAATTTCGGTGACGCCAACAACGCCTACAGCAACGGCAAGGACTCCGACGACAGTTACAACGACGCCACGTACAACGTCGTCTACGTCGACAGCCACGACTACGGACCCAACAAGAGCAGTGAGCGGTACGCGGGCGGCACGGACGCCTGGGCCGAGAACATGGCCCTGATGTGGACGTTCCGCGGTATCCCGACCCTGTACTACGGCTCCGAGGTCGAGTTCCAGGCGGGGAAGAAGATCGACTGCGGGCCCACCTGCCCGCTGGCGACCACCGGGCGGGCGTACTTCGGCGACCGCATCGCCGGTGAAGTGACGGCCTCGGACTTCAGCAAGGTCTCCTCGGCGAGCGGTGCGGTGGCGGACACGCTCTCACAGCCGCTGGTCAAGCACGTGCAGCGGCTCAACCAGATCCGGCGGGCGGTTCCGGCTCTCCAGATGGGCCAGTACTCCACCGAGGGCATCAGCGGTTCGATGGCGTACAAGCGCCGGTACACCGACGCGGCGAGCGGCGTCGACTCCTTCGCCCTGGTGGCCGTCACCGGCGGCGCCTCGTACAGCGGAATCCCGAACGGCACCTACAAGGACGCCGTGACCGGGGACGTGCGGACCGTGTCCGACGGAACCCTCACGGTGGCCGCGCCGGGCAAGGGCAACATGCGGGTGTACGTGCTCGACCTGGGCGGCAAGAACGCCGCTCCCGGGCAGGTCGGCACGGCAGGCCCCTACCTGAAGTAACGTCTGCGCAGCGCACGAAGGCACGGAGTGGGACGTGCCGTGGCGGTACGCCGTGGAGAACCTGCTCGACCCGATGCACGGAGCGTTCCTCCACCA
>NZ_JBSFVR010000582.1:0-3013 GCF_053592415.1 Streptomyces sp. NPDC002690
GCTTCTCCACCTGTCGGACGATGCCAAGTGTCCGGGCGCCGTGGAAGGTTGGGTGTCCGGGAGGCGGGTGCGACGGTGCGCAACACCCGGTCGATGCCGTGTGAGCCGTACAACGTAAGCTGTACCGGTGCTGATTCGCGGCAAGTGTGGCGATACGCCCGCAGCACGCGACCAGAGTGCACCGGGGCACTCGGAAGGTCGGGCGGCGTGTCCGAAAAGGGATGTTTTGGGTCAGCAGTGTAGAACGGGAGATGTGACGGCAATGACGGACAATCTCCAGCTCCGACGTGGTTTCGCCGTCCCCGCGCCGGGCGGTACGACGTGACCCGTACCCACCAGGCGCCCGCGGTCGCCACGCTCGACAAGGCCACGGACGAGAACTTCCCCGTGGCTCCCTTCTTCCTGCCCCGCGCCTGGCGCGACGACCTGATGGCGGTCTACGGATACGCCCGGCTCGTCGACGACATCGGCGACGGCGACCTCGCCCCCGGCGGCGCCGACGCCCGCCACTTGGGCCTGGAACCCGGACGGAGCGACGACCGGCTCGCCATGCTCGACGCCTTCGAGGCCGACCTGCGCCGCGTCTTCTCCACCGACGGGGAAGATCCGCACCACCCCCTGCTGCTCGCCCTGCGCCCCACCGTGCGCCGCCGCGCGCTCACGCCCGAGCCGTTCCTCGGACTGGTCGAGGCCAACCGGCAGGACCAGAAGGTCCGCCGATACGCGACCTGGGACGAACTCCTCGCGTACTGCGAACTCTCCGCCAACCCGGTCGGCAGGCTCGTCCTCGCCCTCACCGGAACCACCAGCCCGGAGCGGGTACGCCGCTCGGACGCCGTCTGCACCGCGCTGCAGATCGCCGAGCACCTCCAGGACGTCACCGAGGACCTCGGCCGCGACCGGATCTACCTGCCGGCCGAGGACATGGAGCGCTTCCGTGTGACCGAGGCCGACCTCGCCGCGCCGACCGCCGGTGCGTCGGTGCGTGCCCTGATCGCCTACGAGGCGGCCCGTGCCCGGGAGCTGCTGGATGAAGGCATCCCCCTGGTGGGCAGCGTCCAGGGCAGGCTCCGACTGCTGCTCGCCGGATTCGTCGCCGGAGGGCGGGCGGCCCTCCACTCGATCACAGCGGCCGGCTTCGACGTACTGCCCGGACCGCCCAAACCCACGAAGCCCAGCCTGCTGCGCGAAGTGGGAGTTGTCTTGCGAAGTGCGCGAAGAGAGGGATGACTCCGAAAGTGGAGGGACAGACGACGTCCGTGTCGGCACCGGTAGCGGCGGCATACAGCTACTGCGAGGCCGTCACGGGTCAGCAGGCACGTAACTTCGCCTACGGCATCAGGCTGCTTCCGACCGAGAAGCGGCGGGCGATGTCCGCGCTGTACGCCTTCTCCCGCCGGGTCGACGACATCGGCGACGGTGAACTCGACCCCGGGACGAAGACGACACGGCTGGAGAGCACCCGCGAACTGCTCGGCAGGGTCCGCGACGGCAAGGTCGACGAGGACGACACCGACCCGGTCGCCGTCGCGCTCGCCGACGCCGCCCAGCGCTTCCCGCTGCCGTTGGGCGGGCTCGACGAACTGATCGACGGCGTGCTGATGGACGTACGCGGAGCGACCTACGAGACCTGGGACGACCTGAAGACCTACTGCCGCTGCGTCGCCGGAGCCATCGGCCGCCTCAGCCTCGGTGTCTTCGGCCCGGAGCCCGGCGCGCCCGGTTCCGACCGCGCCGCCGAGTACGCCGACACCCTCGGGCTCGCTCTCCAGCTCACCAACATCCTGCGTGACGTGCGCGAGGACGCCGCCAACGGCCGTACCTACCTGCCCGCCGACGATCTCGCCAAGTTCGGCTGCTCCGAGGGTTTCCACCGGGCCACCCCGCCGGCCGGCTCCGACTTCGCGGGCCTCATCCACTTCGAGGTCCGCCGGGCCCGCGCGCTCTTCGCCGAGGGATACCGGCTGCTGCCGATGCTGGACCGCCGCAGCGGAGCCTGCGTCGCCGCGATGGCCGGTATCTACCGCCGCCTCCTGGACCGCATCGAGCGCGACCCCGGGGCCGTCCTGCGCGGCAGGGTCTCCCTGCCCGGCCACGAGAAGGCGTACGTGGCGGTCCGCGGTCTCTCCGGACTTGACGCGCGTCACGTCTCGCGTCTGACGAGGACGGGCCGCCCGTGACCCACTCCGGCGGGCCCGTGTACCGGGCAACCTTCCACTGGCAGACGGCGTCCTCCCCTGGGACGATTCTGTGGTCGACGACCCGACGGGAGGGCGAGGCATGACCGGTACCGCGCCGTTGCCCGCGCGCGCCGTGGTCGTCGGCGGCGGCCTCGCCGGCATCACCTCCGCCCTCCGCCTCGCCGACGCGGGGCTCGGCGTGACCCTCCTCGAAGGCCGCCCCCGGCTCGGCGGTCTCGCCTTCTCCTTCCGCCGCGGAGATCTCACGGTCGACAACGGACAGCACGTCTACCTGCGCTGCTGCACCGGATACCGCGGGTTCCTGGAGCGGATCGGCGCGGCCCACCTGGCCCCGCTCCAGGAGCGCCTCGACGTGCCCGTGCTCGACGTGGGCCGGCCCGCCGGGCCCCGCCTCGGGCGGCTCCGGCGCACCAACCTGCCCGTACCGCTGCATCTCGCCGGCGGGCTCGCCGCCTACCCGCACCTCTCGCTCGCCGAGAAGGCGGCCGTGGGCCGGGCCGCGCTCGCCCTCGGCCGGCTCGACCCGGCCGACCCGGCGCTGGACGACGTCAGCTTCGCCGACTGGCTCCGCCGCTACGGCCAGTCCGCCAGGACCGTCGAAGCCCTCTGGGACCTCGTCGGGGTCGCCACCTTGAACGCGACCGCCGAGAACTCCTCCATGGCGCTCGCCGCGATGGTCTTCAAGACCGGCCTGCTCTCCGAGCCCGGCGCCGCCGACATCGGGTGGGCGGCCGTACCGCTCGGTGAACTCCACGACACCCTCGCCCGCAAGGCCCTCGACTCCGCCGGGGTGCGCACCCGACTGCGCGCCA
>NZ_JBSFVR010000583.1:0-2991 GCF_053592415.1 Streptomyces sp. NPDC002690
CGTCACCAGCACGGGTGACGGACCGGGCCACACCCGTGTGCCGTGAGGACGTGACGACGGGGTCCTCTCCACCGGGCTCGTCCAGCGCTGCGGGACTACCCTGGAAAGGTACGTTTCCGCCCCTCGGAAGGGGGCGTCATGACGCCCCGCACCCTGTTCGACAGCTCCCTGACACACCTGCGGGATGGATTCACCGGCGCGATCCACACCCCCGAGGACGAGGGTTACGACGAGGCTCGCGCCGTCTTCAACGGCATGATCGACCGCCGTCCCGCCCTCATCGCCCAGTGCGCGTCCGCCGAGGACGTCGCCTCGGCGCTGCGGTGCGCCCGCTCGGAAGAGCTGGAGATCGCCGTACGGGGCGGCGGCCACAGCGTGGCGGGCATGGCGTCGAGCGAAGGCGGGCTCGTCGTCGATCTGCGCCTCATGCACGAGGTGACCGTCGACCGGGAAGCGGGCACCGCCCGGGTCGGCGGCGGTGCCACCATGAGCCATCTGGACCGGGCCACCCAGCCGTTCGCGCTGGCCACCACCGGTGGGCGGGCGTCCACGACCGGGGTCGGCGGGTTCACGCTGGGCGGCGGATCGGGCTGGCTGGAGCGGAAGTTCGGGCTGGCCTGCGACAATCTGCTCGCCGCCGAGGTGGTCACCGCGGACGGCTCCACGGTCCGGGCGAGCGAGGACGAGAACCCGGACCTCTTCTGGGCGTTGCGCGGCGGCGGCGGGAACTTCGGCGTCGCCACCTCGCTGACGCTCCGTCTGCACGACCTGCCCGCCATGAGCATGGCGCTGATCGTCTTCCGCCCCGAGGACGGCCCGGAGGCCGTCACCGCCTTCCGCGACCTGATGGCGACGGCGCCCGACGAGGCGGGCGGCGGCTGCCTCTATCTGACCGGGCCGCCCGAGGACTTCGTGCCCGCGCACCTGGTCGGCAAGCCCGTCTGCGGAGTGCTGGTCACCTGGGCCGGCACGGAGACCGGCCTGCGGGAGGTCGCCGCACCGCTGCTGGCCCTCCCTCACGAGGCGGAGGTCGTCGCCGAACTCCCGTACGCGGACCTCCAGTGCATGCTCGACGATCCGCCCGGCCAACGGAACTACTGGTCGGCCGAGTACCTGGGCGGGTTCCCCGACGAGGCGGTGGCCGCCTTCTGCTCCACCGCGGGTGCCATGCCCGTTCCGTCCGGGTCGCAGCACATCCTCTTCCCGTTGGGCGGGGCGGTCGCGAGCGGCCCGGCCGACCTGCCCGTACGGTGGCGCTCCTCCCCTTGGGTCGTGCACCCCTTCGGGATCTGGGACGATCCGGCCGACGACGCGCGCGCCCGGAACTGGGTCCACGAGGCTCGCGCCGGGGTCCGGCCGTGGGCGGACGACGCCGTCTACCTCAATTTCATCGGCCAGGAGGGCCACGAACGCGTCGTCGCCGCGTACGGCGAGGAGAACTACGCGCGGCTCGCCGGGGTGAAGCGCCGTTACGACCCCGACAACGTGTTCCGCCTCAACCACAACATCGAGCCGGCGTCGGCCTGAGCCCGCCGGATGCCCCGCATGCCGCTCTCTGCTCGTTGACCCGCCCCTCGCTCCGAGAGGGGCGGGTCAACGAGCCCGGTTGAGCGGCTGCGCCAACTCGTCGTAGACGCTGAGCACATGGGTGATGGTGTCCTCCTCGGTGGGCCAGCCGGCGGCCTGCGCCCGGCCCTCGGCCGCCAGCAGGGCGCGCCGGTCCGGATCGAGGAGGAGTCCCGCGATCGCCCGGGCGAGCGCCCCGGCGTCGCCGTACGGGACGAGTTCGGCGGCCTCGCCCACGAGTTCGGGGATGCCACCGACCGCTGTGGCCACCAGCGGCGTCCCCGCGCGGAGGGCGTCCTGCGCGAGGCGGGAGCGGGCCTCCCAGCGGCTGGGGATCACCACGAGGTCCGCCGCCGCGACGAGTTCGGGAATGTCGTCGCGGGCGCCGAGCAGCCGCACGGGCAGCCGCTCCCCCTTGATGCGGCGTTGCAGGGCGGCCCGCTCGCGCCCCTCGCCGGCGACGACCACCTGGGGCGCGGGGTCCAGTTCACCCAGCAGCCGGGCGGCGTCGAGCAGGACCCCGTACCCGTGACGGGGCATCAGGTTGCCGGCCGAGAGAAGCAACGGGTTTCCCACCGCGCCGAGTTCGGCCCGGACCTTGTCGAGGTGCGCGGCGTCGGCGGGGTCGCGGGAGACCGGTGTGGCGACCGGCGCCAGCCGGGCGTCCCGGGCTCCCCTGCGGCGGGCCCGGTCCACGAGGTCGGAGGAGGTGCCCAGCACCACGGCCGCGGCTCGGGCCGCCCGGACCTCCAACAGGTGCCGCAGACGCCTGCGGGCGCCGTCGGCGTGGCCCCGGCCGTGCCAGGTCACGACCAGCGGGGTGCGCAGGCCGCCCAGGGCGGCGGCGGCACGGACGGCGGCGTGCGGGCCGTGCGCGTGCACGACGTCCGCGCCGAGGCAGGCGGAGCGCAGCGCGGCCATGGAGACGGGGTCGCCGCGCCGGGGCACGGCCGCGAACCGGGCACCGGTCGCGGAGAAGTCGTGGACCAGGTCCACGGCGGTGGGTGCGCAGACGGTGACCTGCACCCCGCGCGCGATCAGTCCGGCGGCGAGGGAACCGACGTGGGCACCGCTGCCTGCCCCGCCGCCGCCCAGGACCTGCACCGTTCGCAGCTGTGACACGTTGATCGGCTCCCGGAGTTCCCGTGTCGGTGAGGGTTGCGCGCCACGACGGCACCCTCCAAGGATGCCAGTCCGTAGGGGTGTTACGGACCGCCGGAACGTTGCTGCACCCCCGTGGGAGGACAACCGGCCGTTGTGTACCACTCGCACGAGTGACGCCCTTGGCGTGAAAACGCTGCTCGGCGCGGCGCGTGCGCGTCGACGGGGGGCCGCGGGTCAGCTCGGCCTGCTGGTAGGCGCGGACCGCCTCGCGGTTGAAGTAGTAGTAGTGCAGGTACTCGTTGGGGACGGCGCCGAGCGAGC
>NZ_JBSFVR010000584.1:0-2964 GCF_053592415.1 Streptomyces sp. NPDC002690
TGGTGCTCCAGCTGAGACGCGGGTCCCCGGAAGTGACTGTGTGTACGTCGTGCATGGCGTCGATTTCCTCCCGTGCAATCCCCCGAGTTGCGGGGCCCGACGCGCCAACGCGGGCCGAGTCGCCCGGCTTTCGGATCGGGGAGTGTCCCTGGAATAGTGCCCCCCGATGTTCAGCATCCCTGGGCTTCCCGCAGCGGGGGCGAATCGGGGGACGACAAGTGGGGCGCGGAGTGCCGGAACTCGTACTGGAATTGAATGGCAGAACCTGGACGCTCGATCCGTCCAGGTCGTACACGCTCGGACGTGATCCACAGGGGGACCTGACGTTCGAAGACGCCCGGGTGTCGTGGCGGCACGCCACGATCAGCTGGGGCGGACAGAGCTGGTTCGTCGAGGACCACGGCAGCACCAACGGCACCTATGTGCGCGGCACCCGCGTGCAGCGGACGGAGATCGGGCCCGGCACCGAGGTGCGCCTCGGCAACGCCCAGGACGGGCCGAGGATCGGCCTCACCGCCGCCGCCCCGGCTCCGCAGCGGGCACAGGCCGGACCGGCCCAGCAGGCGGCTGCGTACCAGCCACCCGCGCCGCGGGCCCAGCAGGCCGGACCGGCCCAGCAGGGGGCGCCGTACCAGCCGCCGGCCGTCCCGTACCAGCCGCCGGCCGTCCCGTACCAGCCGCCCGTCGCGCCCGTGCCGCAGCAGGCCTGGCAGCAGCCGCAGGACGGGGGTGCCCTGGGCGGAGTGGCGAACGTTCCGCACCAGCAAGGCCACGCGGCGGGTGTCGGCGGGCCGGTGCACAGCGACCGCAGCCCGACCACCTTCCACCAGCTGGCGCTGGGCCGCGTCATGCGCATCGGCCGCGCCCTGGAGAACGAGCTGGTCGTCTCGGACCTCCAGGTCTCGCGCCTCCACGCCGAGTTCCACGCGACGCCCGACGGCCGCTTCGAGATCCGCGACCTCGGCTCGCACAACGGCACGTACGTCAACGGCCAGCAGCTCCAGAAGTCCGGCTCCGCGCTCCTCGGGCCGAACGACATCGTCGCCGTCGGCCACTCCACCTTCCGGCTGGTCGGCGACCGGCTGGAGGAGTTCGTCGACACCGGTGAGGTCTCCTTCTCCGCCCGCCACCTCACGGTGACGGTCGACGGCGGCAAGCAGATCCTCAAGGACGTCTCCTTCGGCCTCCCCGAGAAGTCGCTGGTCGCGGTCATCGGACCGTCCGGCTCCGGCAAGTCCACCCTGCTCAAGGCGCTCACCGGATACCGGCCCGCCAACCACGGCGACGTCCTCTACGACAACCGTGACCTCTACAAGCAGTTCGCCGAGCTGCGCCAGCGCATCGGGCTCGTGCCGCAGGACGACATCCTGCACAAGGAGCTCACAGTCACCAAGGCGCTGAAGTACGCGGCCAAGCTCCGCTTCCCCGCCGACACCACCGAGGCCGAGCGCCAGGCCCGCATCCACGAGGTCCTCGTCGAGCTGAAGCTCGACATCCACAAGGACAAGAAGGTCACCTCCCTCTCCGGGGGCCAGCGCAAGCGGGTCTCGGTCGCCCTGGAGCTGCTGACCAAGCCGTCCCTGATATTCCTGGACGAGCCGACCTCGGGTCTCGACCCGGGCATGGACCGCGACGTGATGCAGCTGCTGCGCGGCCTCGCCGACGACGGCCGTACGGTCCTCGTCGTCACCCACTCCGTGGCCGAGCTGGCGATCTGCGACAAGCTGCTCGTCATGGCGCCCGGCGGTGCGGTGGCGTACTTCGGACCGCCGGAGGAGGCGCTCAACTTCTTCGGCTACGACACCTGGGCCGACGTCTTCTCCGCCTTCGAGAACTACCGCGACTACGACTGGGCCGGCCGCTGGCGCGGCTCGCAGCACTACCAGCTGTACGCCGCCGACATCGACGCCGTCGCCGCGCAGCCCGTGAACATGGCACCACCGCAGCTGCTGCGCCCGCCCAAGCCGCAGGGCTGGCCGACCCAGCTGTGGACCCTGATCCGCCGGTACGTCTCGGTCATCGCATCCGACCGGGGCTTCCTGGCCCTGATGGTCGCACTGCCCGCCGTGCTGGGCATCGTCAGCATGGTCATCCCGGCCAAGTACGGCCTGGCAGCCCCCACCAACCCGCACAAGTTCAACGGCAAGGCCGGCACGATCCTGCTGGTCCTCGCGGTCGGCATGTGCTTCTCGGGAGCGGCGAACTCCGTACGGGAACTGATCAAGGAACGCGTCATCTACGAACGGGAACGGGCCACCGGCCTCTCCCGGTCCGCGTACCTGATGTCCAAGGTCATCGTCCTCGGCGTGATCACGGCACTGCAGGGCGTCATCATCTGCGCCATCGGTCTCGCCACCCGGCAGCTGCCGGCGGAAGGGCTCGTCCTGCCCCCCGCCGTCGAGATCTGTGTCTCGATCAGCGCGCTCGGCTTCACCTCGATGATGCTGGGCCTGGTCATCTCCTCCCTGGTGAGGACCGCGGAGAAGACCATGCCGCTGCTCGTCATGTTCGCGATCGTGCAGGTCGTCTTCACCGGGGTGCTCTTCCAGATCTACGACTCGCCCGGTCTGGAGCAGTTCGCCTGGCTGATGCCGTCCCGCTGGGCCGTCGCCGCCGCCGGCGCCACGCTCGACCTGAGCCACGTCATGCCGCCGTGGGAGCCGGAACACCCCACCGATCTCGACCCGCTGTGGGAGCACGCCACGGGCGTGTGGGCCACCGACCTCGCGGTGCTGCTGGGGCTCGGCGTCATCTGCTGCTTCGTGGTCGCGCGGCTGCTGCGCCGCCACGAGCCCGAGGTGATGCGCAAGTAGCGCGGTACGGCGCGTACCGGTCGGGCAGCGCCGGGTACGCGAACGCGCCGGAGGGCGGCACCCCTGTCGTGTGGGCCCGTTCGTCTTCGTGGAGGAGGACGACACCCTGCTGCGGCAGATCCTGGCCGAGCGCGGGTATCTGAGCCACGAG
>NZ_JBSFVR010000585.1:0-2956 GCF_053592415.1 Streptomyces sp. NPDC002690
GGGGCTGAAACGGACCTTTCGAGGGTAGTCCCTCAGCGCTGTACTTTCGCGGTGGAGATGACCCCGTCGTAACTTCCTCAGGAACACGGTCTTGCCGGGACGCGCCCCCGGTGACTCGTCGGGGGCGCGTACGGCCGTGGTGCCCGAGGGGAGCCGGTCAGCCGGCCGCGCGCGGGACCACCGTGGACAGCACGTCGGTCAGCCCGTGCCAGTCCGCGGAGATGATGCTGGCGTGCTTCCCCGCGAGGAGGGCGAGCCGGTCCAGCGCCTGGGCGGACGTCGGGTTGGTGCCGTCGATGGCGGGCGCCACGTTGTGCGCGTCCGTCATCAGCACCAGGTACTTGTTGCGGGCGTACCACGCGGTGTCGATGGAGCCGCTCGCGTACGCGGAGGCGTCCCCGTCGAAGATCACGAACCACGGCCGGACGGAGACGTCGGTGTACCGGGTGCGAGGGTCACCGGCCTGAGCCGTGTGCACGGCGGGGAAGGCCGAGGCCTCGCGCAGACGGCCCGCCGCGGCGAGGTCGCGCAGCCGGGTGGCGTACTCACGGTCCGTCCACAGGGTGTCGAGCGGGTTGCCCTCCTCGACCGTGCCCGGGATCAGCTCCACCAGGAAACGGCCCGCCAGCGCGTCGCGCGTGGGCCAGCCCCCGGCCGTGACGGCTTCGTCGAGGGTGGCGTGCGTGCCGACGAGGTCGGCCGGACGGTACAGCGCGTCGCCGAGCTTCGCCGTGAGCAGCGCGTCGAGTTCGGCCGGACCGCGACCGCTCGTACCGAGGAACCCGTCCTTGAGCTCGACCTTCAGCACGATGGGCCGGTGTCCCGGGTGGGCGTCGTGCCAGGCGCGGATGTCGGAGAGGCAGCCGGCGAGGTTCTGGTTGCGCGGCTTGCTGCGGAGTTCGGCGGCGCTCGCCGCGTTCTCGCAGTTGTTGTCGTTGCCGAGCGGATTGCTGTGGGACACCCGCCAGGAGCTGCCGAACACGTTGGTCCACACGTCGAGCTCGAGCATCGCCGCACCGGAGTCGAGGGCGTCGGCGAAGTAGGTGTACGTCGACTTCTCGTACGCGTTGTGCACCCCGACGCCCGTCGTCGCACCGTACGAGCTGCCGCCCTGCCCCGTGGCGGACTGTGCGCTGCCGGCCGAGACCGCCACGCAGAACAACCCGGCCGCGGCGGCCGTCGCCCACCGGTGCCATCCCTGCTTCATGGACCCTCACCCTCACCCACGTCGTCGAAGTTGATGCGAACGCGTCAACCAGGAGCACGATAGGAGGCACGGATGACCTTCAGGAGTACGCGAACCGGCCGTTCGGGGAGTACCTGTTGTCCGCGGGGAAGCCGCGGACAACAGGTGTACGGGGCAGTGCCGGGTCCGGCCGGGCGGGTCAGGACGTCCCGTCGAGGCCGCTCGCGTAGTGCTCGATCGCGGCCCGGTACCGCCTCACGTACGGATCCTCGCTGGTCGACGCGACGAGCCGCAGCAGAAGTCCCATCGCCTCGTGGTGCTCGCCCGTGTTGTAGAGCGCCATCGCCAGGAACGTGTGGAGCGCGCCGTCGTCGGGGAACTCCGCCACCCCCCGACGGAGCGTCTCGACGGCCTGCCCGTATCTTCCGAGCACCCGGTAGGTACTGCCGAGGCCGACGAGCGCGCCGCGCCGGTCCTCCTCGCCGAGGTGCCCGCCCGACAGACAGCGCTCGTAGTACGCCACCGCCTCGGCCTCCAGTCCGAGAACGTCGTGGGCCCACGCCGTCTGGTACGCGACCTCCGCGTCCTCGGGGAACCTCGCGGTCAGCGCGAGCAGTTGCTCCCGGGCCTCTTCCGGTCGGCCCTCGGTACGCAGCCGCACGGCGTCGGCCAGCAGTTCGTCCCTCTTCGCTGCACTCATGGGTGACATGGTGGCAGGCCCCGGCGGGGCGCCGCCGCGCGCCCTGCCGGGGCGAGGCCGCAGCGCGGTCCCCGGGTGTCTGGACGCCCGAGGGCCGGGTGTCCGGGGCCGGTGCGTGGCGCCCGGACGAAGTCCTTCGGCAGGCGTGGCCGGATCGGGGTGTGACCGGCCAGGGCCGGGGCATCCGAGGGCCATGACCGCAGACGCGAACCGCCCTGTGCGGAAGAGAAGTTGGACGCACACCCTCCTGCGCGCCGGCATTCTGGTGGTGGCCTTCGTGGGCCTCGTCGCCTTCTCCGTCGTCCTGGCGAAGGTGACCCTCACGCCGTCACCCGCCTCGGCGGGGATCGCCCATTCGAACATGACCCCCGGACGCTCGCTCCGGCAGTACGCGGAGGACTACACCTTCCTCGCCGCCTGCAAGCAGGCGGGCGGGAACATCCTGCTCGGCGCTCCCTTCGGGGTGCTGATCCCGGTGCTCGTGCCGCGTCGGCTCCGGATGCTCCGCATGATCCTGCTGACCGGCGTGGTCATGGTGGTCGTGGAGCTGGCCCAGGGCGCCGTCGTGGAGGGAAGGGCTTTCGACATCGACGACGTGATCCTGAACACCACCGGCGCGCTGCTCGGTTACCTTCTCGTCGGGCGCCGGATCAGCCACCACTACCACTCCTTCGCGAAGGTCCGTCCCGAGCCCGCCCCGGTCGCACGGACCACGTCCGGCCGGCGGACCGCCGGCCGTGCGGGATGGAGGGAGCGGGTCGCTGCGGCGACCGCGCGGGCGGGGGTGCCCCGCACGGCGAAGGCACTGGCCGTGGATGGGAAGGGAACCGGGAACGGACGGGCCGTGAAGGCGCCCGTCACCGCGCCGGACAAGCGCTCCGGGAAGGCCCCGGCCGAGGCCCGGAACACCGGAGCGGCGCGGCCCGAGGGCGGGCGCACGCTGCTGGAGAGGTTCCGCAACCGCCGCTGACCGGGACGGTAGGGCGTCCCGGTCCTGGCCGTCTCGCTCGGTGGGGCCGGGCGGTACAACCACGTGATCAACGACACGGGTGCCCCCGCGTTCGGGACGG
>NZ_JBSFVR010000586.1:0-2951 GCF_053592415.1 Streptomyces sp. NPDC002690
CCCGGCGCCCGCCTGCGCCGCACCGGCGCCCTGGTCCGCCGCCGGCCCGACGGGCTGGAGTACCTCGGCCTGGCCGGCGACGCCGACAGCGCCGCGTCCCGCCGCGAGTACCGGGCCCCCGACACCCCCGGCGAGCAGCGACTCGCCGACTTGTTCGCCGAGGTGCTCGGCGTGGACCGGGTCGGCCTGGACGACGACTTCTTCGAACTCGGCGGGCACTCGCTGCGCGCCACCTGGCTGATCAGCCGTGTCCGCTCGGTGGTCGGCGTCACCGTGACGATGCGCACCATCTTCGAGAACCCGACGGTCGCGCAGCTGGAACCCGTCCTGCGGACTTCGGCGGCGACCGCCCGCCCGAGGCTGCGACGCATGAGGGAGGAGCAGTAATGGGCCAGGCCGGTGTCCACGCGCGGAGGCCGCGCCATGTATGACGTCGTGATCGTCGGCGCGCGCCCCGCCGGGGCGTCCGCGGCGCTCCTGCTGGCCCGGCAGGGCCGGAAGGTGCTTCTCGTCGACCGCATGGAGTTCCCCTCGGACATCATGTCCACGCTCTACATCCAGCCGCCGGGCGTGGCGTTGCTCGCCCGGTGGGGGCTGCTCGACGCGGTCGCCGCCTCGGGCTGCCCGGCGCTGGACACGGTGAGCTACGACGTCGCCGGGCTGCGGATCACCGCGCCGACCCCGCCGACGCCGTACTCGCCGGTCGTCTACGCGCCGCGCCGCCGGGTGCTCGACGACCTGATGGTGCGCGCGGCCGTCGAGGCGGGCGCCGAGTTCCGCGACCGGACGAACGTGCGGGCCCTGCTTCGCGACGGCGACCGGGTCGCCGGCGTCGAGGTCACCGGCCCGGACGGGCCCGAGTCGGTCCCGGCACGCCTGGTGATCGGCGCGGACGGCCAGAACTCCCGGGTAGCGGCCCTGGTCGACGCACCGATGCGAACAGTCGACCAGTTGGCCAGCTGCGTCTACTACAGCTGCTGGCAGGGCCTGGAGACCGGCTTCGGCTACCACGAGCGGCCGGAGAGCTGGATCGCCCGCATCCCCACCCAAGACGGCGTGACGATGATCGCGACGTACTTCCCCCAGCACCGGTTCGCGGAGCTCCGCCAGGAGCCGCTGGCCGCGCACCTGGCGACCATCGAGCACAACGCGCCGGACCTGCACGAGATGCTGGACGGCGCCGAACGGGTCGAGGGTCTGATCGGCACCGGCAACCAGCAGAACTTCTTCCGCCACGCCGACGGCCCCGGCTGGGCCTTGGTCGGCGACGCCGCACACCACGTCGACTCGATCACGGCGCGTGGCATCACCAACGCGCTGACCCAGGTCCAGCTGCTCGCCGACGCGCTCGCCGGACAGGACCTGGACGACGCCGCCGGGACGGACGCCTGCTTGGCCGGCTACGCCAAGGAGAGCTACGACACGCTCCGGGACCCGTATCAGGCGGCGCTGGACCTGGCGCGGCTGCGCGTCACCGACTCCCGGGTCGCGCTGCTGCGGGTGGTGGAGCAGTCCCCGGAGCTGGCCGACCGCTACTTCGCGATGGTCGCCGGACTCATCGACAAGACCGAGTTCTTCACCTCCGAGGTGGTGGCGCAGCTGCCCACCTCCGCGGAGTGGTCGAACCGGCTGCCCTGACCCGCGACGGCGGCCGCTCCGACCGTGCCCCGGGATCACCCGCGGCATGGCCGGGGCAGCCGCCGTTCGGCTGTGTCGGCGCTCTTCGGCCCTGAGCTTTTCTGAGACTTCCCTGAGAACCCCTCTCGACTTTTCTGACCCCCCGATCCGGAGATGGAGCTCGCTGTGGGTGCTTCCGTGGGCGCTTCCAACGAAGACCTTGTCGGCGCGCTTCGCCGTGCGGCGAAAGAGGTCTCGGCGCTGCGGCGTCGCAACGCCGAGCTGACCGCGAAGAACTCGGACCCGGTCGTGGTCGTGGGCATGGGCTGCCGTTATCCCGGCGGTGTGGACTCCCCGCAGGCGCTGTGGGAGTTGGTGCGTTCCGGTGGGGACGGCATCGGGGATTTCCCGGGGGATCGTGGCTGGGACGTCGATGGGTTGTTCGACCCGGACCCGGACGTGCCGGGCAGGACCTATGTGCGGCGTGGTGGGTTCCTGGCGGATGTTGCGGGGTTCGATGCCGGGTTCTTCGGGATTTCGCCGGCCGAGGCGGTGGCGATGGATCCGCAGCAGCGTTTGATGCTGGAGGTGTCCTGGGAGGCGTTCGAGCGGGCGGGCATCGATCCGTTGGGTCTGCGAGGTTCGCGGACCGGCGTGTTCGCCGGCGTCATGGGACACGACTACGGGCGAAGCGCGTCCGGTGACGGGGCCGAGGGCTTCGGCACCGGGGTGATGGAGGCTGTGGTCTCCGGCCGGCTTGCCTACGTCTTGGGTCTGGAGGGTCCTGCGGTCAGCGTTGACACGGCGTGTTCGTCGTCGTTGGTGACGATCCATCTGGCGGCGCAGGCTTTGCGGGGTGGTGAGTGTGATCTGGCGGTGGCGGGTGGTGTGACGGTGATGGCGACGCCGGAGACGTTTGTGGAGTTTTCGCGGCAGCGTGGTTTGGCGGTGGATGGCCGGTGTAAGGCGTTTGCGGAGGGTGCGGACGGGACCGGTTGGGGTGAGGGTGCCGGTGTGGTGTTGTTGGAACGGTTGTCGGATGCGCGGCGGTTGGGTCATCCGGTGTTGGCGGTGGTGGCTGGTTCGGCGGTGAATCAGGATGGTGCGTCGAATGGTCTGACGGCGCCGAACGGGCCGTCGCAGCAGCGGGTGATTCGTGCGGCGTTGGCGTCGGCCGGGCTGGGTGTTGGTGATGTGGATGTGGTGGAGGCGCATGGTACGGGGACGGTGCTGGGTGACCCGATCGAGGCGCAGGCGTTGCTGGCCACCTATGGTCAGCGTCCGGTTGGTGTTGAGCCGTTGTGGTTGGGGTCGTTGAAGTCGAACATCGGTCA
>NZ_JBSFVR010000587.1:0-2941 GCF_053592415.1 Streptomyces sp. NPDC002690
CGGGACCTTTCGGTCCCGGGCGGCCTCGTTCGTGGTCGGGATCAGCAGCGGAAGGTGCCGCTGTAGAGGGCGTGTCCCCAGGAGGAGCTCCCGGAACCGAAGCCGTAGACCCCGTCGTCGCTCCAGACCGCTTCGCGCAGGCCGTCGACGCACGTCGAGGCCGGTGCGAGAGCGAAGCCTTCCAGGTTGTCGGCAGGCATGACGGCCGGGTTCGTGTACGTCACGTCCGGCACGATCGCACCGGTGGCGTCGACCTTCATGAAGGTGTGCGTCTCGCCGCAGGTGTTGTCGCAGGTCGCGACGAGGCGCTGGGTACCGGCGTCGAACGTCACGTCCATCACGGAGGGCTTGCCGGTCGTGATCGTTCTGAACGTGGTGAACGTGCCGTCGGAGTTCAGACCGTAGACACGCAGCGAGCCGTCGTACTCCAGTCCGGCGAAGAACAGACCGGACCCGTGCGACGGGTAGTCCGCCGGGTCGTAGACGGCGTGGGTGAGCGGGTCGACCCAGCCGTTCGCGGTCAGCCAGGTGTCCGGCACGTATCCGACGCCCTCGAATCCGAGGTTGGCGTCGTCCTTGTCACCGGTGTCCAGCTGCGGGAACTGCGCGGTCATGTCCCACTGGTGGACCGGCGTCAGTGTGGACCCGGTCGCCGCCGGGTCGAACTCCAGGATGGTGTCCCTGGGCTCGGTGTTCTTGGTGTTGTCGCGCTCGGAGGTGACGTAGAGGTGGCCGTTGCCGCCGATCGTCAGGCCCTCGGAGTCCGGCTCGCCGGAGCCGCCCGCGAAGCGGATCTGCTTGCCGGTCGCGCTCCAGGACGCGTCCGGAACCCATTTGCCGCCGCTCTTGACCAGCTTGTAGAGCCAGTTCTTGTTCTTCGCGGCCCACAGCACCGACGGATTGGCCGGGTCGAAAGCCAGGCCGCTCACGTCCCGGCCCTCCGGGCCGGTGGACGTGGTGAACGCGCAGACGTTGTCCGCGATCGTGACGTCGGCACCGCCGGGCCACGCGAGGGTGCCCGTCGGCGTGGAACCCGTACCGGAGGGCGCCTCGGGGGTGCAGCCGCTGGTGAGGGACCCGCCGCCGCCCAGCAGCACGCCGGTCTGGGTGCCGCCACCGGTACCGCCGCCGGTGCTGCCCGAGCAGGAGTTCACGGCGCCGGGCGTCGCGGTGGTGGCGGTCCGGAAGGGACCGGTGCCGTTGGCACACCGCTCGGCCGACGGCTTGGCCCCGTCGGTCGCCCAGGTCACCGAGTCGACGGTGTTGCCGCTGCCGTCGACGAGGAAGACCGAGTCGTTGTCGCCCAGCCCGGTGGAGGAGCTGAACGTGACGTATCCACCCGCCGGGATGCTCGTCGCACTCGGCGAGGAGGACGAGACGGACACCGGGGAGTGGGAGGTGTCGTTGTCGGAGTACTTCCACGACCCGAGGCTGACGGCGCCGGTCCCGCCGTTGTACAGCTCCACGGTGTCGGAGCCGTCGGAGGAGACCTCGTTGATCCGCACCTTGCTCGCCGCGGGGACCGACGACGGGCAGCCGGCGGCGTTCGCGGTGCCGAACGTGGTCGCCGAGGTCGCGGTGACCCACGCTCCGGTGCCGTCGCCGCCACAACGGGCCATCGCGGGCTTCGCCTTGTCGGTCGCCCAGTCGACACGGTCGACCACCGTGCCGCCGGACGTGTAGAGCACCAGCTTGTCCGAGTCGCCGAGTCCCTTGGGCGAGTCGAAGGTGACGAAGCCGCCGGCGGGGATCGTACCGGCGGACGGACTGAACGCCTGCGGCGAGAAGCTGTCGTCGGACATCTTCCAGCCGCTGACGCTCACGGCGGTCGAGCCGGTGTTGTACAGCTCCACCGTGTCGCTGTTCGACGAGGTGACTTCGTTGATCCGGACGTTCTGGTAGCCGACCGGGTCCGCGGCGGCCGCGGGCTGAGCGGTCACCACTCCCGTGACGAGCAGTCCGGAGAGCGTCAGAGCGGAGGCGGCCACGGAGGCGACGCCGGCACGTGTGGGTGAGAGGGGCACGAGGGACGATTCTCGTGACCCGTTCTGGAACTGGAGTGCATTCCAGCTGAACGCCGGCCACTGGTCACCGGAACGCCGGGCGACGGAGCGCCCCCACGCGGTTCTCCACGACGGCTCCACGGGCCTGGGGCGTGCGGCTTCTCAGAAGCCGAAGTCCTGCGTCCACCAGGGGCCGCCGTCGGCGATGTGGACACCGACGCCCAGGGTCGTGTAATCGCAGTTGAGAATGTTTGCTCGGTGGCCTTCGCTGTTCATCCAGCTGTCCATCACGGCCTGTGCGTCGGCTTGGCCGCGGGCGATGTTCTCCCCGCCGAGGTTGGTGATCCCGGCCGCCGCAGCGCGGTCCCAGGGGGTGTCACCGTCCGGGTCGGTGTGGTCGAAGAAGTCACGGGCCGCCATGTCCTGGCTGAAGCTCTGGGCCAGTGAGGTCAGCGAGGAACTGAGCGTCACCGGGCTGCAGCCGGCCTTCGACCGCTCCTGGTTGACCAGGTCGAGCACCGCGGCCCGTGCGGAGGCGACCGCGGACGACGCGGGCGCCTCGGTCTTCGGCGCGGCCGACGTCGGTGCGGGTGCGGGTGCGGCGGCGGTGGACTTCGCCGGGGCGGGCGCGGCGGTCGTCTTCGTCACCGAGGGGGTGGCGGACGGCGTCGGGCTCGCGGTCTTCTCCGTGGGGGACGCGGAGGGGGTGGCGGAGGCGGACTTCGAGGGGGCCCCGGGACGCTCGCTGCCCCGGCTCGCCGGGGTGGGGGCCGCCGTACGGCCCGTCGGGTCGGCGCTCGCGGTGCCCTGCGTGAGCAGGTCCGGGGCGCCGCCGGAGTCGGCGCGACGAAGGACTACGACCAGACGGTCATGTTCGCCAACACCATCGCCTGGGTGGACACCCGGGGCCACACGTACGGCCGCCAGCTCGCGGGTTC
>NZ_JBSFVR010000588.1:0-2939 GCF_053592415.1 Streptomyces sp. NPDC002690
AGGGCCCCTGCCGCGTCGTCCGCGACGACTTCGGTGGACACGATCAGGTCGGGGACCGTCGCCCCACCCGCTCGGCAGCGGTTGCGACGATGCTCTCGACGACGTGGCCGCCCAGGAAGCCGGTGAAGCCCAGGACGAGAATGCGCATGAGGGGGGTCAGGCTCCCTTGAGCAGAAGCTGCTTGCGGCTGGTGAACTCGGCGTTGGCCCGGTCGTAGTCGTCGGGCCGGCCGATGTCCAGCCAGTATCCGTCGAACTCGTAGGCGTGCGGCGGGTTCCCGGCCTTCAGCAGGTCGAGGACGAGCTCGTCGAAGCCTAGCGGCAGACCGGCGGTGTAGCTGTCGAGCGTCGAACGGGACAGGCCGTACACGCCCATCGAGACCCGGTAGTCCATGCTGGGCTTCTCGGTGAAGGCGACGACCCTGCTGTCGTCCGTGGTGAGCACACCGAAGTCGATGTGCACCTTGCGGGCGTAGGTGGCGATGGTCAGCGGCGCGTCGGCGGAGCGGTGGGTGGCGAGCACCTCCCCGAAGTCCAGGTCGGTCAGGACGTCGCCGTTCATCACCAGGAACGTCTCGGGCAGCCGGTCGCGCATGTTGAGCAGCGGTCCCATGGTGCCCAGCGGGCTCTCCTCGGTCGCGTAGTCGATCCGCAGGCCCCACTGGGAGCCGTCGCCGACGTAGGCGCGGATGATCTCGCCGAGATGGCCGATGGCGAGCGTGCAGGAGGTGAATCCGGCGTTGGCGAGCTGACGCAGCACGATCTCCAGGATCGTGTGCTGGTCGCCTATGGGTACCAGCGGCTTGGGCAGCGCGGTCGTGTAGGGCCGCAGCCGTACGCCCTTGCCACCGGCCAGGATGACGACGTGCATGGTGTTCCCCCTCATTGTCGGACGCGGGACGTCGGACATCGGACTTGGGACGTGACGATCAATCAGATGTTGTAGATGCCGGTCTTGTAGCGGGCCAGGTTGGCCGGTTCACGGAAGAACTCGACGGTCTGCGCGAGCCCTTCCTCCAGGGTGTGCGCGGGCCGCCAGCCGGTGGCCTCGGTGAGCCTGGTCGCGTCGGCGACCAGACGCATCACTTCGGAGTTGGCCGGCCGGATGCGGGCGGAGTCCTCGCGGACGTCGAGCGGGGAGTCCATCACCTTGCCGATCAGGCCGACGAGGTCGCCGACGGAGATCTCCCCGCCGGTACCGGCGTTCAGGGTGCGGCCGACGACCTTCTCGGCGGGCGCGGTGCCCACCGCGAGGAACGCCTGCGCGGTGTCCTTGACGAAGGTGAAGTCGCGGGTGGGACGCAGGTCGCCGAGCGTGATGGTGGTCTCGCCGGCGGCGACCTGGCCGATCACGGTGGGGATGACCGCGCGCATCGACTGGCGCGGGCCGAAGGTGTTGAACGGGCGCAGCGTCACCACGGGGGTGTCGAAGCTCGCGTGGTAGCTGTCCGCGAGCCGGTCGCCGCCCGCCTTCGAAGCGGCGTACGGGGACTGGGTGTTGATCGGGTGGTCCTCGGTGATCGGCACGGTCTGCGCGGTGCCGTACGTCTCGCTGGTGGAGGTGTGCACCAGCCGGGGCGTGCCGAGGGCGCGGACTGCCTCCAGCACGTTGAGCGTGCCGGTGACGTTGGTGTCCACGTAGCTGTGCGGCGCCTGGTAGGAGTACGGGATCGCGATCAGCGCCGCGAGGTGGAAGGCGAGGTCGGCGCCTTCCAGGAGGCCGCGGACCGAACCGGGGTCGCGGACGTCACCGAGGACGATCTCGACCTGGTCGAGCACGTCGGCGGAGAGGGTCTCCAGCCAGCCGAAGGAGGAGAAGGAGTTGTACTGGGCCATGGCCCTCACCCGGTACCCCCGGGCTACCAGGGCCTCGGTGAGGTGGGAGCCGATGAATCCTTCGGCCCCGGTGACGGCGGCGAGCGGTGCGGAGGTCAACTGGATGGTCCTTCCGGTGTATGAAGTCGGGGTGCGGGCGGTGGCGGTGCGCGGCGGGGACCGTGCGCCGGCCGCGCGGGAGCGGGTGTGTCCTGCCGCACCGCCGCCCGGGCCGGGCGGCGGTGCGGTGGTGAGCCGTCAGGCGTGGGGCGACGGGCGGCCGAGCATGCGCAGCGCGCACACGATCAGCAGGAGCGCGGCGGCACAACAGCTCAGCGGCAGGATCGCCGTGCCCGGTGGCAGTTCGAGGCGGTGGACGAGGGCCGAGGTGCCGGCCGCGAGGAGGCAGATCGTCGCGGCGGGCCAGGCCGCGCCGAACGCCTGGAGCAGCAGGGCGGTCCACAGGGTGGCCGCGAGGGAGAGCAGGGTGGCCGGGTCCGCGTGGCTGAGGAGCGCGGCCGGGAAGAGCGGGCCCAGGTAGATGAGCAGGCACAGGGCGAGTACGCCGGTGGAGCGCAGCAGGAACCCGGCGGGTGTGGCCGTGGCGCGCAGCGCCGCCACCGACATGCCCCGGTAGCGGTACAGCAGCCACTCCGCAGGTCCCATGCTCAGCGTCAGAACGATCACGGCGTAGGCGTTGACCTTGCCCTCCAGCAGCACGAGGGTGCCTGCGGCGAGTCCGAACAGGCCGTACGGCAGCGACCACGCCAGCTTCGGGCGGCTCCCGGTGGCCGGCGGTGTACGGAGGCAGGCGACCAGAGCCACCGAGCAGACCACCAGAGTGGCCAGCAGCGCCAGCAGCGGCAGCCCCGCCCGCAGTTCGTTCCCCGGCTCCCACCAGGGCAGTACGGCCGCACCCGCGATCAGCGGGCTCAGTGCGGCCAGCAGCAGCCGCTCCCGGCCGAGCACCAGCAGCACGCCGGCCGCGGCGAGGTACACCGACTGCGCCGCCGCCACGAGCGTCACCGGGCCGAAACCGTCCGGAACGCCGTGTCTCGGCGGGGATTGCTTGCTGGCTGCTACTCGAACCCGATGACCGCTGAGCTAGAAGCTCAGTGGGTCTCG
>NZ_JBSFVR010000589.1:0-2904 GCF_053592415.1 Streptomyces sp. NPDC002690
GGACGCGCCCCGGCTCCACGTGGTCGAGGTGGCCGGATTTCGCCCTCACGCGCCCGTCCTGCCCCTGCCCGTACGCACTGGCGGGGCCGCCCGGGGGACCACCCGCCCCACAGGTCTCCCACAGTCTCGGGGGGCGGCGGCGGGAAAGCCCCGTCCCGTGGGCGGACCGCGGCGGAACTGGGGCAGACTCGACAGCGGGACGGGCGTGGGAGTTCCGGGAACCAACTCCGGTCACGCGCCGTCGCAGCGATTGAGCGTGACGAGCGGGGAGGGGACGGCCGGAGTGTTCGCGGGGATCGACGAGGTGGACTGGGCCTCGATGAAGCATGCCTACGGGCCGGCCGACGACGTACCCGCGCTGCTGGCGGGTCTCGCCTCGGCGGACCCGGCGCAACGGGAGCGCGCGCTGGACGGGATGTACGGCGCCGTCCACCACCAGGGCGACGTCTACGCCTGCACGCTCGCGTGCATCCCGTTCCTCTTCGAGCTGGTCGCCGACCCTTCGGTGGCGGAGCGCGGCAGCATCGTCGAACTGCTGACCAGTATCGGCGGCATCGAACTGGACGAGGACGACGAGGAGGAACTCGACGAGGACGAGATCGAAGGGGCCGCCAATTACGCCATGGCCGCCGCGGCCGTCTGCGCCGGTGCCGAGGTCTTCGTCGGGCTGCTGGCCGACGCCGACCGCGATGTGCGGCTCGCGGCCCCGCTGGCGCTCGCCACCCTCCACCCCGATCCGCCGCGCGTCCTGGCACTGCTGCGCAAGCGGCTGCCCTCGGAGCCCGACGAGGAGGTGCGGCTCGCACTGGTGGAGGCGGCGGGGCGGCTCGCGCTGCGCCACGACTCGGTGGCGGACACGGCGGCACACTGGCTGAGCCGGCTCGCGATGCAGGAGTACGCGCCGGGCCTCAGGCTGGCGGCGCTGGCCCAGTTGGCGCGGTGCGCGCCCGGCGCGCTGCCGGTCGACATCGTGCCCAGGGTCGCCGATCTGCTGCGGGCCCTGCGCGCGGCGTACCCGCCGTCCGATCCGGCCGCCCGGGCCGCCGCGAGAGCCGCCGCGGAGGCCACTTCCCAGGAGGGCGCCCACGCGCCGACGCTGATCGGCCAGTTGCGGGCCCTGCAGGCGGCGGAGGAGGCCGGGCAGAGCGCTCCGTGGGCCGCCGACCTGCTGCGCACCCTGCACGGGGCGCTCGGCGACCGGGTGGAGGACCGGGTGGCGCTCCTCGCCGACCAGTTGTGCAGCCCGGACGAGGCCCAGCGGCTGGACGCCGTCCGGATGAGCGGCGGGCTGATCCGCGCGTGGCGGGGGTCGTACGACGAGGTGGCGCGGCTGCTGGGAGAGCTCCTCGGCGACCCGGACCTCCGGCTCCGCGACGCCGCCGGGGGGTTGCTGTCGGGAATCCAGCACCTGGCCGCTCCGGCCGCGGACGCGCTGGCCGCGCGGGTGGCGGTCACTCGCGAGTCCTGGGTCCGGGAGTGGCAGTACGGGCAGCGCGGCCTCGATCCGGCGCTACGGGCGCTGGCCAACATCGGCGACCCCCGGGCACTGCCGGCGCTGGGCTCGGTACTGGTGGGGCCCGGGGTGCCGTGGGACCTCGGGCACGCCGTCACCGGCCTCGGGCCGGCCGCGTTGCCGCTGGCCGGGGCGCTGCGTCGCAAGCTGGCGGGGGTCTCGGCGGCGGAACCTCCCGAGGACGGCGGGGCGGGCCCGCTTCTGTCGGCCCTCGCCTCGCTGCGGGCGGACGAGGCGACGCCCGAGGTGCTGCGCGTGCTGCGGGAGCCCTTCGCGTCGCACCTGCGGTCGTCGGCGCTGCGGGCACTCGGCTCCTTCGGACCCGGGGCCCGGGGCGCGGTCGGGGAGATCGATGCGCTGATGCGCCGGTCGGAGGCGTGCGAGGCGGTCGAGGCGGCGGACGCGCTCTACTCGGTCTCCGGCGATGTCGACGCCGTCCTGCCGGTGCTGACCGACGTCCTCATGGAGAAGGAGGGCCTGGCCGTGCGCGCGGCGTCGCGGGTACTGGGGCGGCTCGGCGCCCGTGCGGCGGTGGCCGTTCCCCGGCTGCGGGCGCTGCTGGACCACGACGAAATCTGGGTACGGGTGGACGCGGCGCTCGCACTGTGCGAAATTTCGGGACTGTCCGCGCGGACGTGGCAGGTGCTGCTGGACGGATGGACGCAGCAGCCGTACGTCCGCGTCCGGGTGGCGGACACGCTGGCACGGACGGGTGCGGCTGCGGCAGGGTCCGGAGCAGCCCGCACCCTGCGTGCCGAGCTGTCCTCCGTGCGCCGTCACAACGCCCGGGACGGCGGGTTCGGCACCTCCGACATCATCGCGGACGAACGCCTGCTGACACTGTGCCGGCAGGCGCTGCTCGGCGGAGGCGGCCGGGGCTGAGCCGGGGACGCACCGGTTCCGGACCGGGCGGACCACCGGCGTACCGGACCTACCGGTACGCCGTGTCGCGGGGAGGCGGGGTCGTCCGTCCCGCAGCAAAACCGCACAGAAGGCAACAAGGAGAGGCACGACATGATCATTTTCGGTACGCGGGGCTACCTCTACCAGCTGGCCGTCCTGACGATGGTGTGCGGCTGGTGCGGGAATCCCGCCGCACACACGCTCCGCAAGCGGGTCACCAAGTTCACCCTGTTCTTCGTCCCGCTCTTCCCGATCTCCGTCAAGTACGCGACGCAGTGCACGTTCTGCGGCGGAGAGCAGAAGATAGCCAAGGAGCAGGCGGAAGCCCTGCTGGCCCAGCACGCGGCGGGCCCCGACGGCGCCAACCCCTTCGGACAGGCGGGCGGCCAGGCCGGCCCGCCCGCCCAGGCCCCGCAGCACGGCAACGCCCCGGGCCAGAACCCGTACAACAGCTGAGGCGCGCACGCCACCGGGGCGCCCGCGCTTTC
>NZ_JBSFVR010000590.1:0-2882 GCF_053592415.1 Streptomyces sp. NPDC002690
AACCGCACCGGCCGCAACGTCACCCTGTACCAGTCGGCCGAGTGCGGTGAGACGGGCGCCCTCGCGGTCGCCGCGCCGGGCGTGCCCTCCCCCCACGACCCGGAGCCCGCCGAGGACGGGTCGGGCGGGAAACTGCTTCTGACGCCGCCGTCCGACGACGACTGGGGCCCGGAGCAACGACGGATGGGGGCGGACGAGATCGCCTCGCGGTGGGGGTCGTGGCGCGAGCAGGTGGACGCTCTCACCCCTGAACCCGGAGCGCCCGCGTCCCGGGAGGCCGGGAGCCCGCAAGAAGCGACGACGCCGGAAGCGAAGGTGCATCCCGGCGTACGCAAGGTGATGGAGGAGGCGCGCGGCTATCTGGACTCGCCGCCACCGCCGGGACGCATCAGGTCGACTTTCGCCACCGCGGACGCCCGCACGCTGCGGGTCGACGGGCCCGGCTGGTCATTGGTCGCCCGGACCGACGACATGGCCTTCGTCCTGCTGGACGAGGCGCCCCGAGACGTGATGCAGATACGGCCGGGTCCGCAGCTCCTCGGGCTCCTCACCGCACTCGACGCGCTCGCCACCCGGCCCTCGTGAGGGGTGGCAGCGCGACAGGGCTCGGAGGCCGGCCCCCGGCAGAGGGGTCCGCACCCGGAGGCCAGACCCGGCCGAGCACCTTGCCATCGCAGGCCACATCCGGGCGAGCGCCTTGTCCTGGAGGGTCAGACCCTGTCGAGGGCCTTGTGGGGCCCCACGGGGAGTTCGGCGCGGACAGTGTCTCCGGCTCGCACGGGTCCGCCGCCCACCACCACTCCCATGATCCCGGCCCTGCGGACCACGCGTCCCGTCTCGTCCCGCCCGACGACGCGCTTGAGCAAGCCGCTTTGGAAGGCATCGATCTGAAGGCACGGGTTGCGCAGGCCAGTGACCTCCACGACGGCCTGGTCCCCCAGGTGCAGCAGAGTCCCCTCCGGCAGGGCGAGCAGGTCCAGACCGCGTGTGGTGACGTTCTCCCCGAGGTCGCCGGGGGCCAGGTCGAAGCCGTCGGCGCGCAGCTCGTCGAAGAGTTCCTGCTGGATCAGATGGACCTGGCGGAGGTTGGGTTGCGTCGGGTCCTGGGCGACCCTGCTGCGGTGCTTGACCGTCACTCCGGCGTGGACGTCGCCTTCGACGCCGTGTCCGGCCCGCAGCGTGATGCTCTGCCGGACCGGCTTGGTGAAGGTGTACTCACCGCTGCGACTGACCGCTATGACCGTGCCGTTCAACGTCCCAGCTCCTTGCGTCGTATGCGCCGGATCCTACGCCGCTGCGACGGGTCGAGCAGCAGGTACCCAGCGGTGGGCACCCCGATCAGGACCAGGAGCGCCCACCAGAACCCGATGAACGGGATCAGGACCGCTGCCACGACCACTCCCCCGATGGCGATCTTCGCGCCGTTCGACATGACGGTGCCTCCTCCGCGGCACGGAGCCGCTTCACTCATGACAACGCCCGCACGGCGCGAACGGTTCCCGCGCCGGCGAAGACGTCCCCCTGCCCCCGGGTCACCGTCCCCCGGTCACCGCAGCGGTTCGCCCACCTCGTGCATGTGCGCCAGGCCCTGGCGGTAGGACTCGACGAGCCCCGTCTCCGTGTAGGGCATCCCGATCCGGCGGCAGTGCTCCTTGACGAGCGGCTGGGCGAGGCGCAGGTGCGGGCGCGGCATGCTCGGGAAGAGGTGGTGCTCTATCTGGTAGTTCAGTCCGCCGAGGAACCAGTCGGTGAGGACGGCACCCCGCACGTTGCGGGAGGTGAGGACCTGGCGCTGCAGATGGCCCCAGCGGTCGCCGTCCGGGTCGGGCATCTCCATGCCCTTGTGGTTCGGGGCGAAGGCCATTCCGAGGTGCAGTCCGAAAAGCGCGTGGAGCAATAGCGCGAAGACGACCGCCTTCCCGGCCGGCATGGCGGTGAGGAGCACCGTCGCCCAGAGAGCGAGATGACCGACCATCAGCAGCCCGGACAGCACGCCCTCGCGGCCCGGCTGCCGACGGAGGAACTGGAACCCGGAGATCTTCAGCGCGATGCCTTCCAGAAGCAGCATGGGGAAGAAGAGGCGTGCCTGATGGCGGGTGAGCCAGCGGGCGAAACCCTCCCGCTGGGCCGCCTGCTTCTGGGTCCAGACCAGGGCTCCCACCCCGACGTCCGGGTCCTTGTCGACGTGGTTGGGGTTGGCGTGGTGCCGCACGTGCTTGTCGTTCCACCACGCCTCGTTCATGCCGAGGAGAAGGTTGCCGTGCACGAGGCCGATGATCCGGCTCGTTCTGCGGTTCCCGGTGATCTGGGCGTGTCCCGCGTCGTGTCCCACGAAGGCGGTGCGGGTCCACAGGACGGCCAGTGGAACCGCGAGGAGCAGCGTCCACCAGGTGTCGCCGAGGAGCTCGATGCCGGTGACGACCGCGGCCAGGGCGAGCGCGTTCACGGCGATCCCGACGGCGTACCAGCCGGTGCGGTGGCCCAGCAGCCCCTGCCCCCTGACGGCCCTCAGGAGCGGCGCGAAATCGCTGCCGCCGTCGGTCCCCGCGGTGAGGCGGCTCCGGGCAGGTACTGCCTCCTGTACCGGCCCAGCCTCGGGTGCGGCGGGCTTGTCCGTATCCGGGCCCGCGGCGGACGCGGCGACGGAGGCCGCGGCCCGCGCTCCGGACGGGTCGGTGGCGGTGGTGGTCGCCTGGGGCATGGCATCTCCAGCTCTCTGGACGGGTGCGCCTACCCGAGAAAACGTAGTGAAGGGGCGCATCCGCCAGCCATGACGCCACCATCCCGATGAGCAGGGGGTATTCCCCCTGATTCCCTGGTGGGGCTGGCCCCCGTACCGGCCCGGACGGGGCGGCCGGGCCCTCACGGGGGAGGCCGTGGAG
>NZ_JBSFVR010000591.1:0-2875 GCF_053592415.1 Streptomyces sp. NPDC002690
CCACCGCGCACAGGACGTCATGGCCGGTCAGCACGCCCGGCTGCAGGCGCCCCGTGACGCGTACGACGCAGCTGTTCCCGTCAGGGTCGGCGAGGGCGAGGAGGAGCTCCGCGGCGCAGGGGTGCGGGGTGTCCACCAGCGCCTCGGTGAGGTCGTCCGGGGCGAGTGCGCGGCGCGCGTACAGCAGGGTCTGCGCGGCGGTGGCGACCGTGGGCCGCCGGTCCGGCGGGCCGTCCGCGCAACCGTCGGAGCCGTCCGCGCGCAGCGGGCGCTCGTCGACGAACCAGCCGCAGAGCAGCCGCCGCACCACCGCCGGGTCGGCGGTCAGCAGGCGGTCCGCCGCGTCGAGGAAGCTCTCCTGTCCGTCGCGTCCCGGAGCCCCGTCGGCGGGCATCAGCATCCGCAGCAGATCGGTACGGTCCTCCAGGGGAAGCCGTAGCCGCGGCCAGAACCAGGGGTCGAACGCGGCGTACGCCCCGCCTCGTACGGCCCCGTCCGAGGCGGCGGCCCGGGTGATCCGGCCGGCGAGCACCCGCAGCACCCCGGCGTAAGGGCGGGCGTCGGCGACCTTGAGGAGCGTCTCGCGCAGCAGGCGGGCGGCCCACCACGCGGCGTCCTCGTGGCCGGGACGCTCCGGGCCGCCGTCCGGTGCGCGGGCGCCGAGGCGGTCCAGCGCCTCGATCAGGTCGGCCATCAGGTGCGCGAGCGCGGCGTCGCCGTGGCGCCTGCCGACGAGCAGCAGCGCCTGGACGACCGGTCCGATGCGGTGGCGGGGTACGGGCAGGTGCCGCGAAGGCCCCGGGCCCCCGGCCGCCCCGTCGTCGGCGTGCCAGCGGTGCACCAGGAAGCCGAGGGCCGCGTCCAGGTCGAGGTGGGCGCCCTGCACCCAGTCGCCGACCTCCTCGTGGGAGAAGCGGTAGCCCTCGCCGGCCGGCACGAGGACGCCCTCGGCCAGGACGGCCGAGGCCCAGCCGGTACGCCGGGGGAAGAGCTCCTCGAAGGCGGCCGGGTCCAGCTCCCCCTGCCCGGGGCCCAGGCATCGGCGGGCCGCCTCGTGCAGCTGGCCCGCCACCCGCGCGGCGAGTCTGCGCACGGCGGTGCCGCCCATGGGCGGATCGGCGGGAGCCGCGATCCGCGCGGCCATCCGGGCGCAGGTCAGGTCGAGGTGGGCGGCGAAAACGTCATCGGTGTCCGGGCTGCCCGGCACGTCGGGCGGCAGCACCGCGCGGATCTCGGCGAGGAGCCGCAGGGTCAGCGGGTGGCGGTCGTGGCCCGCCGCGACGGCTCCCTCCGCGATGCCGTACCGCTCCCTGGCCAGGACGGCCCGGGCCCGGTCGAGATCGGTCAGCAGCAGACAGGGCGGCAGCCCGGCGGTGGGGCGCGCGGGGTGGTGCAGAACTCCCGGCGGGTGGAGCGTCCCCGCCGTCTCCCAGTGCTCGGGGCGGCAGGCGACCACCATGCGGACCTCGTGCGCGCGGAGCCAGCCCGCACTGGCGGAGGTCCATCCGGCGAGCCTGCGGGCAAGGGCGGGCGGCATCTCCTCGGGCCCGTCCAGCAGGACGAGCAGGGGCCGCCCGGACCGGGCTGCGAGGGCGGCGATCCGCTCGGGGGTGGCGCCGGCCGTGTCCTCGGGGGCCGGAGGGCCGTCCGCCTCGCCCACGGCGCGAGCGGACCGTTCCAGGGTCCGGGCGACCGCGTCGGCCACCGAGAGGTCGCCCGCCAGCAGGTCGGCACCGCGCAGCCAGAGGGTGGGCTTGCGGACGTCCGTCCCCGCCCGGCGGGCGGCGAGAGCGGCGAGTTCGGTGGTGCGGCCGGTGCCGGGGGCGCCGACGAGGCCGAGGACGGTCGCGGTACCGCTCCCGAAGGCGTCGAGCTCGGCGGCGATGTCCTCGCGGTCGACGGGGCGTGGGTGCGGGCCCCGCCCGGCGGAGCGGGTGGCGCCCACGGAGGCGGCGGTGAGCCGGAGGGCGCCCGCCAGGTTGAGATCGGGGCCGTGGCCGGGGACGGTGAGAGCGTTCCGTTCCAGGAGCTCGTCGAGCCGGCCGCCGTCGCCCGGGTGCAGCAGGACGGCGAGCCCCGCAGCCTCGTGCCCGGCACGCAGCGCCGGGCAGAGCACGCCCAGGACGGCCCCGGTACGCGGATCGGTGACGGGTCCGCCGATCGCGGCGCCGCCGGAGCGCAGCGCGTCGCGGCCGTCCGTGCCGACGGCGAGTTCCAGCGCGTCCACCTGGTGCCGGTGGCCGTCCCGGGTGGTGTACGTGGCCGGGGTGGTACCGAGAACGCGGGCCTGACGGATGCCGTGCGCGGCGATGTGGACGTACGCCCCCGGCTCCGCGCGTTCGGGCGCCGCGACGGGCAGGGGTTCCAGACCGAGCGCCGTGGTGTCCGCGGTGTGCAGCAGCGCGAGGCCGAGCGCGGGCAGCGGGAGGATGCCGTCGGGGTCCACCGGACGGGTCAGGCCGTCCGTCCCCCGCAGGAGAAGGGGCCCGCCCGCGACAAGGCCGTCGAGGACCTGGTGGCTGGTCACGACGGTGCCCCGGTCGTCGGCCAGGAATCCGGTGCCCCGGGGCCGGCCGGCCTGGTCGCAGATCCTCACCAGCGTCGTACGGTCCCCGCTACCCATGTTCAGAAGGTAGGCGGGCGGAGCCGGGGCGATAGACCAGAAAGGGTGAATGCGCCCCTTCACGCCCCTGCTTCACTCCGAGCGCCCGTCCATTGGGGTGAGTTCCGGGGTCCTCGTGGACAGAGTGCTCGGCGGAGGGGGGTTCGTGGAGAGCCGGGGGGTCAGCTCCACGACCACCGGGGTGCTGGACGTCCTGGAGATCCGCAACCCGAGCCTGCGGGAGCGGCTGCTCGCCGTCGACCCGGGTGCCGC
>NZ_JBSFVR010000592.1:0-2861 GCF_053592415.1 Streptomyces sp. NPDC002690
CGGTTCGGGTTCTCACCCGTCACCGCGCGCAGGACCTGGCCGTAGACGCTGTAGTCGGTGTCCGCGTTGTACCAGTCGATACCCGACGTCGAGACCGGCAGGCCCTCTTCGTTGTACTGGGTGACGATCTTCTCCGGGGAGAGACCGCCCGCCGCCGGCAGCGAAGCCGACTGCAACTGCCCGGACTTGCTGTACTCGTACGTGTAGGCGTACGTCTCCTGCAGGCCGTACTGCGCCGCGATCGTCGCCGGCAGTGTCAGCTTGGTGCCGGTCGGGTCGTATTCCGGGGTGTAGCCGGTGACCGTGCTGGTGTACGGCAGACCGTCCGTGTAGCGGGTGGTGGTGGCCGGGAGGCCGAGGCCGCCGATGACCGTGTCGTAGGTGGCCGAGGTCAGCAGCTCGCCCGAGGACGAGTCCTTCCGCTGCTCGACCGTCCGGCCCAGCTCGTCGTACTTCGTCCAGACCTTGTTCTGCTTGCTGTCCGTGACCGTTTCGGGCCGGCCCAGTACGTCGTACGTCGTGCTGCTGGTGCCCGTGTCCGGGTCGGTGGCCGTGAGCTGCTGGCCGAGCGCGTCGTAGGTGTAGGACCAGACGTTCTTGGAGGAGTCCTCGGCCTTGGTCTGGTCGCCGCGTGCGTCGTAGCCGTAGGTGGTCGACCGGTACGCGCTGCGTGCCGCGTCCGTGAAGGTGTCGACCCTGACCGTCCGGCCCTGGGCGTCGCTCCAGCTGCGCTGGGCGGCTCCGCCGGTGGGCGGGATGACGGTGGACCAGTCGTACCCGTAGTCGTAGCGCGTGGCCTTGGTGGGCACGGTGGCGCCCGCCATGTACGGCGTTTCGGACAGCACACGGCCCTGGCCGTCGTACTTGTAGAGGGTCGCGTTCGGGATCTTGAAGTCGGAGTCGACCTCGTACATCACCGGCTGCGGCTCGCCCTCGGCGTAGTAGCCGTTGTTGGTGCGGGCGATGGTGCCGTTGGCGCTGTAGATGGTGTCGGTGATCAGGCGACCGTCGCCGACCGCCGGGTCCTGGCGCTGGCGCTCACGGCCGAGGCCGTCGTACAGGACGATGGAGTCGTCGTAGCCACTGCCGTCGTCCTTCAGCGTGGAGCTGGTGACGCTGACAGGCTGGCCCTCTTCGGTGCTGTACGCGAACTTGACCGAGGGGTCCTCGGTGGCGGCCTGCGAGGTGCCCCACCCTGCGGTGGTGCGGCCCAAGGCGTCGTACTGGTAGAGGGTCGTGCGCCCGTTGGCGTCTACGTCCTTCAGCGTGGTGCCGCGGCCGGGCTCCAGGTAGCTGGTGGAGGTCTGGTGCTTCGCGTTCTCCTCGGTGATCGAGTAGACCTGGCCGGTGGTCGGCGTGTAGGTGGTCTTGTCGGTCTCGTTCTTCGCGTTGGTGGTCGTCAGGACACGGCCGAGGGAGTCGTAGGTGAGCGTGGCGGTCTGCTGCCAGGCGTCACCCGTCCCGTTCAGCGACCAGGTGGTGGTGGCCGAACCCGAGGTCGGGGTGGCACCGAACGCCAGGTCGTCGTAGGCGACGCGGGAACCGGCGATGCGGGCGGAGACCGGAGCGGTGGCGGCGGCGGCACAGGTGCCGGCCGTCGTCAGCGTCTCCTTGTCCAGACCGATCAGGTTCTTCGACGTGTTGTGGACGTAGCTGAGCACCGAGCACGCCTCGTCACCGGTCTTGCCCGTGTCACCGAGGGACTCCACGGTGAGCGGCAGCCCGTAGGTGTCGTCGTACGTGGTGTTGGTGCGCAAGGACCGCCACTGGCGCGTCTCGTTCACGTCGTACGTGCCCGAGGAACGCGTGGTGGTGATGGAATGGTCGTCCAGCACCCGGTACGCCTTCAGCGCCGGGATGCCGCCGTCGCGGGCCCGGCTCGCCAGCTCCACGACCTTCGGGTAGTCCACCGACCGGGAGGTAAGAGTGCCCTTGTACCCCGTGTAGTCGAGCTCTTCCGCCGTACGGCCCTGGAGGGCGAGGTCGTCGTCGGCGATCTTCGCGCCGTCGTTGTCGAGGACGGTCACCGAGCGCTTCGAGCCGCCGGGAAGCGGGTCCCCGTTCATGCCGCGGAAGAAGGTGACCTCGGACATGGACTTGGCGCTGCCCTCGTACGTGTCCGAGGAGTCGGCGCCGCTGACCGTGCGGACCCGGCTGAAGCCGCGCCACTGGTCGTAGGTGCGGGTCTTCTTCTTGGAGAACTCGGCCTGGTTGAGGGCCCAGGCGCCCTTGGTGTCGTTGTCGACGCCGTACTCGTACGAGGTGGTGACGGGCTCGACGCCCTGAACGGCAGGAAGCTCCTCGATGTGGTCGACGACGTACTTGTTGAACCACTCGATCGACTCGTCGGCCAGGTCCGGGTCCGGGTGCCAGTACGCCGGGTAGCAGAGACCGGTGTTGGACTCGGGGGCTGGGAAGCCGGAGCCGGTCTTGCAGGCGCCGGTGGGCTCGCGGTAGTCGACGAAGGTCACGCCGCCGTACTCACTGACGATCCGCTCGATGCGCAGCCGGTCGAACGTCGGCCTCGAGTCCTTCTCACCGCGCCGCACACGGTTCGGCATCGGCTGCGTGTTGGGAACGAAGACGACCGGGTTCAGCGGCTCGGTTTCGCCGTCGGTGCCGTAGCCCGCTCGCGTGATCGACTTCAGCCAGAGGGCGGTGCCCTCGTCGGTGCGCTCGTACGGCAGCGACTGTTCCAGCGTCCAGGAGTCGACCTTCGAGAGGGCGGTGGAGCCCTCGGTGCGCTGGGTGGAGGTGGTCACCTGCGCCAGGCGCTTGCGGGTCCAGAACGTCGGGATCGGGACGTAGCAGTCCTTGCCGGACTGGCAGAGCAGGTCGGCGGGGGTGTCGTACCAGATGTG
>NZ_JBSFVR010000593.1:0-2861 GCF_053592415.1 Streptomyces sp. NPDC002690
TGTAGCCGCGGCCCCACTGCATGCCGAAGCCGTAGAGCCGGTCGAGCTCGGACTGGAATCCGTAGACGAACTTGACCTCTCGGCGCACGATCAGCTCCTCCTTGACGTTCTCCACGGTGAACACGGCGCAGGAGCGGGCCTGCGGCGCGCGTTCGTCCAGCTCGATCTCGATGCGCGGGCCGTTGCCCGGGTACAGCGTGACCATCGCGTGGGTACGGTCGAACGCCGGCGTCTGGTCGTAGATGTAGACGAAGAACAGCAGGCGCCTGATCTTGTCGCGGTGGTCCATGTTGACGTAGACCGTCTCCCCCGAGGGCGCGCCGAAGCGGTCGTCCCCGCTGAGCCGGATGTACGGCGGGTCGTTCAGGTCCCCGATGAGATTGCCGAGGGGCTGCACCACGCCCTTGGTGCCGTCCGTGAGCTCGTACATGCACCCGAGGTCGAGGTCGACGTTGACCATGCCCTGGGTGTGGGCCTGCACGATCTCCGGCTGGAAGAGCTTCAGCGGGTTCCGCAGCAGGCTGCTTCCCGAGCGGCCCTCGATGTCGGAGCTCCGCATCCGCCAGGAGAGGTTGACGCGGAGGTTCCCGGTGAGCGCTCCCTGCTTGTTCAGGGAGACCGTGGCGTTGCGTCGTGAGAGCTGAATCGAGTTCGTCGCCGCGCTGCCCGACTCGAACTGCGCCGTGCGTGCCGGCCACAGGCCGTCGAAGAAGCCCATCCCCCTACCCCCACCTAACTGTCTGCGCGTCCTCGCGAGCCGGTGTTCCGGCCCTTCTTCGCGCGTCCCGCACGTCACTGCGGGGCGGCCGGCGGACCGGCCCGGGTTTCCGGAGCCGTACCGCGCGGACCGCCCCGCAAAGAGCGTTCCCTCATTCCTTACCGGGTCACACACCCGGCAGAGGAGACTTCTGGCCAGAACTTCAGCGGACTCCGCCGTCTCCGGCGTCGACCAGCGTGCTGCCGCCTTCCTCGCCGACCTCGGCGAGCCTCTTGTTGCGCCGGACCGACGACCAGAACGACCAGGCGATCAGCACCACGCCGACCAGGCCGGTGATGATCTCGTTGATCTCGTACTGGATGGTCACGAGGAGGATGACGGAGAGGGCGCCGATCGCGTAGTGGGCGCCGTGCTCCAGGTAGACGTAGTCGTCCAGGGTGCCCTGGCGGACCAGGTACACCGTGAGAGAACGGACGTACATGGCGCCGATGCCGAGGCCGAGGGCCATCAGCACGATCTCGTTGGTGATGGCGAAGGCACCGATGACGCCGTCGAACGAGAAGGACGCGTCCAGGACCTCCAGGTAGAGGAACATGAAGAACGCGGCCTTGCCGGCCAGCACGACCGGAGCGAGGTTCTTGCCGCTCTTCTTGGCCTCTTCCTCGGCCTCGTGCTCGCGCTCCTCCTCCTCTTCGAGCTTGTTCTCGAAGAAGCCCGAGAGCCCGCCGACGACGAGGTAGGTGATCAGACCGGCGACACCCGCGAGCAGCACCGTGGACGTCTTGTCGGCGTGCGCCCCACCGTGCTGGTGGGCGTGGGTCGCGAAGGTCAGGGCGGAGACGAGCAGCACGATCAGCGCGACGCAGACCGACAGCATGTCGACCTTGCCGAGCTTGGCGAGCGGGCGCTCGATCCAGCGGAGCCACTGGATGTCCCGGTCCTCGAAGATGAAGTCGAGGAAGATCATGAGCAGGAACATGCCGCCGAAGGCCGCGATCGACGGGTGGGCGTCGGTGACCAGCTGCTGATACCGGTCCGGGTCGTTGAACGAGAGGTCGATGGCCTCGATGGGACCGAGCTTGGCGCTGATCGCCACGATCACGACGGGGAAGACCAGTCGCATGCCGAAGACGGCGATGAGCACACCGATCGTGAGGAAGATCTTCTGCCAGAAGGCGTTCATCTTCTTCAGGATTCCGGCGTTGATCACCGCGTTGTCGAAGGACAGCGAGATCTCCAGGACCGTCAGGATCGCGACGACGCCGAGAGCCTGCCACCCCCCGTAGAACACCGCTGCGACCAGGCCGAGCGCGGTAATCGCGAACGACCAGCCGAAGGTTTTCAGAAGCACTGGCTACCCCATCGTGTATATGTAACGGGTCTCCCCCGTAGTGCGGGGCTCCCCCGCGCCGAGCGCGGCTTTACGAAACGTTGACCCCGAAGTCTAGAGCGATGCCTCGCAGTCCTGACGCGTACCCCTGTCCCACCGCACGGAACTTCCATTCGCCGTTGTAGCGGTAGAGCTCGCCGAAGATCATCGCCGTCTCGGACGAGGCGTCCTCGCTGAGGTCGTAGCGGGCGAGCTCCTGGCCGTCGGCCTGGTTCACGACCCGGATGAAGGCATTGCTGACCTGGCCGAAAGCCTGCCCACGGTTGTCCGCGTCATGGATCGAGACGGGGAAGACGATCTTGTCGCAGTGCGGGGGCACCTGGTCGAGGTGGACGATGACGGACTCGTCGTCACCTTCACCCGCGCCGGTGAGGTTGTCCCCGGTGTGTTCGACGGAGCCGTCGGGGCTGGTGAGGTTGTTGTAGAACACGAACCACTCGTCCCCGAGCACCCGCCCCGACTGGCACAGCAGCGCGCTGGCGTCCAGGTCGAAATCGGCTCCGGTGGTGGATCGCGCGTCCCAGCCGAGGCCGATGAGCACCTGGGTGAGGTTGGGTGCGGCCTTGGAGAGGGAGACATTGCCTCCCTTGGCGAGTGTGACGCCCATGATGTGTCCTCCCCGATTCGTTCTTCTTGTGCACGGATCCGCTTTTCGGTCCGTGCGGCACAGCATGCCCCGTACGGGCCCTCCCGCACCGGGAATGCCCGGCGGGCCCTGCGGGGCGCGGGCGCCCGCCTGTGCGGCACCGGTCG
>NZ_JBSFVR010000594.1:0-2787 GCF_053592415.1 Streptomyces sp. NPDC002690
CGTCGGCCGCCTGCGGGGTCCCGGTGAAGGACAGCCGGAAGACGCCGTTCTCCTGTCGTACGAGGCCGGTCAGCGAGGACTCGCAGGCGAGGGAGCGGTCCCAGCGGGCGAGCCGGACCACGTCCTCGGGCCGGTCGTCCTCGATGAGGCCGATCGCGACCCGTCGGGCCGGCGGGAGCCCGGCCACGGCGCCGGCCGAGGCGCGGCCCGCCAGCGCGGTCCGGATGTCGCGGACCAGCGAGATCCGGTCCTCCTCCGCCATCTCCAGGAACGCCTTGCCGCTGATGCGGTCCAGCACCTCCACGCGGAGCCAGCGGCGGTGCAGCCGGTCCCGGGCGGGGCCCGGTTCGGAGAGGCTGTCGGTGGTCTTCATCAGCGCGGCGACCGCCGCGTAGAAGTCGGCGGGGGCGGGCGCCGGGGTGTCCCGCTTCGGGCCGTAGTGGTAGCAGACGTAACTGCCCAGCACCGAGGCGTGCACGGCGCGCAGATACGCCTCCGCGGCGAAGGGCTGGTCCGCGAGCGGGCCGCCCTCGGCGGGGAACCGCAGGTCGTGCCGGAGCAGGAAGGCGCGGTCGTACAGCTTGTTGACCGTGAGGCTGTCGGCCAGCGGGTCCCTGGCGAGACTGGCGCGCGGCCGGTCGCGGACGAACAGCTCCTTGGGCAGCGCACGGCCCTTGCCCGCGAGCTTCCCGACCACGATGTCGGTGTCGTTGGCCATGCCGTACGCGTACATCCGCTCCAGCGCCTCCGGGGCCAGACGGTCGCCCGGCTCCATGAAGAGGACGTAGGAGCCGGTCGCGGCGTCCACCCCGGCGTTCCGGGGCTCGGCACCGGCCGCCGGGCGGATCTCGCCCTCGCCGTCACCGACGAGCACGGTCTCGAACTCCCGCTCCGAAAGGCTCTGCGCGGCCAGCGAGGCGAGCGTCTCGCGCAGGGCGTCGGGGGCCGCCCCGGCGGTCGGCAGCACGACGCTGACCTTCGGCGGCCGGGGGCGAGGGCTGTCGGTGGTGGGGACGACCGCGAGGGCCAGCCCGGTGTCCGTACCGGCGCCGTCCGCGGCGAGCACGGGCGCGGTGCGGTGGCCGGCCAGGACCTCGCCGGGGGGCAGCGCGGACGCGTCGCCACCGGCGTTGCCGAGCGGCACCGTACGGTCGAACCCGGCGCCCATCACCCGGATGCGCACGTCCCAGGTACCGGCGGCGAGCGGGCTGCCCCCCGCACCGCGTGCCGGGTCGAGCGAAGCGGTGCCCTTCAGCACGGGCCGCACCAGGACGGTGCCGTCCGCACCGGTCTCCTCCTCCAGCGTGAGCCGGACGGTGGCGAGCGCGGGCCACAGGTGGGCGGTCTCCGCGTGCCGGAGCAGGACGTCCACCCGGAACGACTTCAGCTCATCCGTCACGTCGACGGGTTCGTCGAGGACACCGTCGGTGAGCGCCGGCGCGAGGACGTAACCCTCGCCCCGGCGGGCCAGCAGCAGACCGGGCCCGTCCTGCCGCTCGGCGAAGCGGGCGGTGAACGCGACCTTCAGCCGGTCGCGGTCCCAGTGGGCCTCCCCGACCGTGGTGAGCGCGGTGAGATCGGTCTGCCGGCGGGTGTACTCGGTCAGCTCGGCGGGCTTGTTCCGCCGCAGCAGCTCCGAACGGACCCGCTGGTTGGCGGCGAGCGAGGTGTGCATCGCCTCGGTGACGAAGGTGTCGGCCAGCTCCCGTACGGACTCGAACGGGTCGCCGTCGAAGTGCGGGTCGGTGACCGTGCCCCGCGCCGGAACGCCCAGCCGGCCGAGCATCTCGCCCCGGTAGAAGCGTCGCAGCAGCCGGTCGCGGTCCGGGCCCGGCTCGGTGCCGTCCGCCACCGTGCCCATGATCTCGCGCAGGTTGGCGTAATACCGGCGCGGATCCATCGCCCGGGTACCGGCGTTCGCCGCGTCGTCGCGCGCCCAGTACGTGTAGCAGACGTAGTCGCCCAGCACCGAGACGACCTCGGCCTTCAGGTACGAGCGCACCAGGAAGAGCTGGTCCTCCAGGATCCACGGGCCCTCGGGGTGCACGATGCCGTGCTCGCGCAGGAACGCGGTCCGGAACATCTTGTGCGGGGTCAGGCTGTCGATGAGCGAGGCGGTGCGCACGGTGCACTTCTCGCGGGTGGTGCTCATCAGGCCGTACGGCACGCCCCGGCTGGTGAAGTTGCTGGCCACCTTGCCGATGACGATGTCCGAGCCGTTGCGGACCGCCATCGCGTGCAGGCGCTCCAGCGCCTCGGGGGCCATCAGGTCGTCGTGGTCCACGAACTGGACGTACTCACCGCGCGCCTGCTCGACGCCGATGTTGCGCGGTTTGCCCGGCCAGCCCGAGTTGGGGATCGAGGTGGTACGGAAATGGGCGTGCTCGGCGGCGAGCCGGGCCAGCCGGTCCGGGGTGTCGTCGGTGGAGCCGTCGTCGACGAACAGCACCTCGAACTCGTCCGGCGACAGCGTCTGGTCCAGCATCGAGCGGACCAGCGGTTCGATGTGGCTCCCCGAGTTGTACGTAGGAACAACCACCGTCACTTTGACTGCCACAGCCCACCCCAGACTTGTTCCCGCCCGCGTTCCGTGCGGTGGATTGAACCTTATACAGGGGTGACGTACGGGTAGCCGTGCTGCGGGAGTTGACGGACCCGGCGGACGGGTCGCCGCGTGCGGCGGGACCGGGACCGGGACCGGGACCGGGGGCGGGAACGGGGCGGGTCGGTCGGGGCGAGACCCAGGCGTCGGCGGCGGCATCGGCCGCCACCGGTGCGGGTCAGCCC
>NZ_JBSFVR010000595.1:0-2828 GCF_053592415.1 Streptomyces sp. NPDC002690
CTCGCCGACCGCGGCCCCGCCGCGGGGGCGGTACCGGCGAGCAGACCTCGGGGGCCGAGGCCGGCCTTTCCCCAGGGACCTGCCGAACAGTAAGCCGTTCACGACCTGAGACCCCTCGGCTGCGGCCTGCGAGCCCTGGTTGCCGCCACCGAAGCGGGACACCTACGCGCGCTCACGCTCGTTCTGGTCTTCGACAGGCCGGTCCGCTGTCCGGCGCGCCCGGACCAGCTGAACAATCACAGAACTCCCTGAATCCGGAGCTCGCAACAAGTCCGACGATTCCACCGCGAATCCGTGGTCGGCCAGCAGGTTCTGCCACACCTGCGGCGTGAGCACCCACATACGTGTGGCAATGGGCTCTTCGTCCCGGAGCCGTATGAACTGGTCACGTGGCACGTCCTCGCAGGCCGGTCCCCGGCCGTCGGCATCCGTGTGCAGGGCGGAGAAGACGAGCGGAGCGGTCGGCAGGAGGCCCTTCCGCAGGGCCGGCAGCAGTTGATGCGGGTCGATGCAGCCGAAGGTGCGGACCGCATAAGCGGCGTCGTAGGGCTCGGCATGTGCCAGATGGTCGGCGACGTCGGCGTGGACGAAGCGCACACCAGGTTCGGCGCCGTGCGCGGTCACGGCACGCAGGTGCTGAGTGGGTGACAGATCGACTCCGTCCACGAGTGCTCCGTGTGCGCGGGCCAGGTGTACGGCATGGTGACCGGGCCCGGAGCCGATGTCGAGCACGTGTTTGCCGCGCAGGTCGCCCAGGACGTCGGCACCTGGGCCGACACCGGGCCAGAACCCCCAGTCGATCCGGTCGGGGACCGGGGGCATGTAGCCACGGTCCAGTTGGCGTTGCCCGTAAACCGTCCAGGGTTCCTCGCTCGGAGAGGATGTCGTCACTGCGCGTCCCTTCCCTGTGATGCGGCTGTCGACTTCCCCGCGCGGGTGCGGCGGCCGGTGTCGCCGAACGTGAGGACGGAGCCGCCGGTCAGGTCGCCGACGAGAGAGGCGGTTCGTCGGCGTAGCGGCCGTCACAGCTGTGGAGGGCGAGGGTGTTCAGTGCCTGTCCAGCGTGGCGTCGTACGGTTCTGGCCGAGCAGCCCAGGACTCGCGCGAGGGGACTCCAAGGCTCGCCCACCGGCCGGCGTGTGTCCCGTTTTTGGGGTAGTTGGCGGGATGGTGCCGCTGTGTGTCCAGAAGGGGTGGTGGGTCTTCCCGTTCCACTGAAGGTGCGAGCGAGCGTCCGCCCCATCTCGCCCCAGGTCGCAAGGGAGTTGCCCGCGTCCTCACTCACGGAGCGGCGTCGGACGAACGCGGGGTTCCCCGCGCGTCCGGAACGCCGACGGGCAGGGACGGGCGAATGGTGTGGCCGTCCACGGGATCTGCGCCCGTCGGGCCGGCCGGTGCCCATGCCGGCACCGTGACACGTCCGTCGCCGTGGCGCGTCACCAGATGGTCCTCACCCCGGGCGAGGACCTGCTCGCCCATTTCGGCCATGAACGCGTACACGTGGTAGGTGGCCTTCTTGACCTGCCGATGCGTCAGCAGACCGAAACCGCCGTGGAACGGCGCGGTGGGGATACCCACCTCCTCGAACACGTCACTGAAGGTCCAGTACGAGAAGGAGTCCGCGAGGCCAACTCCGTTCACCAGCACCGGTGCCGGAAATGCCGCGTCGGGATCACCCCGATACATCCAGTATCGGGGTGCCCCTCCGCCTTACGATCACACGCACCGGACGCCGCCGGACCCGCCCTCCGGGCGGACGGCGCCACTTCGGCACACGCCCTACGCGGGTCCGGTGGAGGCACGGAGGACCAGGTCCGTGGCCAGTTCCATGCGGGCGGGTGACCGGACGCCGGCGTTCTCGCCCCGGGAGAGCTCGATCAGACGTTTGACGGCTGTGGCGCCCAGCTCGGTGCTGGGCTGTCTGACGGTCGTCAGGCCGGGGGTGACGCACTGCGCCTCGGGCAGGTCGTCGAACCCGACGACGCTGATGTCTTGGGGTATCCGCAGGCGCCGCGCCGCCAGCGCGTCGTAGACGCCGAGGGCCATGGAGTCCGCGCAGGCGAAGATACCCGTGATCCCCGGGTCGCCGTCGAGCAGGGTGTGGGTGGCGGACGCCGCCTTGGCACGGTTCCATCCGCCGTGGGCCACTGACACCGTGGTGCTGCCGACGATCGTGGTGTCGGCTGCCGCACGGAAACCGTCGACGCGCGCCCTGCTGAAGAGGTGACGGGAATGACCTGCGACCACCCCCATCCGGGCATGGCCGAGGGACAGGAGATGCTCGGCGGCCATGCGGCCGCCCTCCCAGTTCGCCACTCCGATGCTCGCCACCCCCGAGGGGGGTGTGCTCACGGGGTCGATGAGTACCAGAGGGACACCCGCGGCGAAGAGTGCGCCGAACTGCCGCGACGCGGGATCGACCAACGCCCCGATCACGCCGATGGTGCGCCTTCTCAGCAGCCGCGACACCCAGTCACTGTTCGGCTCGGCGAGCGTCAGGACGACATCGAATCCCGCCGCCGCCGCTTCCCGCCCGACGCCGGCTATCAGCAGGTTCGCCCACGATCCCTCGAAGTGGGTGACCACGAGGTCGAGTACCTGGGAGAGGCCGCTCTCGTCCCGTACGCTCTCGTCCTTGGCCCCGGCCCGGCGGGTGTAGCCGACGGCCCGCACGGCTTCCATGACCTTCGCGCGGGTCTCCGCCGAGACGTCCGTCCCGCCTCGCAGCACCTTGGACATCACCTGGGCATGGGACAACAAGGTGATGTCCACCACGGGTCTCGGTTCCGAGGGCGCCACCGCCGTGCCCCTCGGCACCACCGGCACCA
>NZ_JBSFVR010000596.1:0-2818 GCF_053592415.1 Streptomyces sp. NPDC002690
CGTCCGGGGACCGCGCACTACCCTGCGGGCATGACCACGCTCACCCCGTACGACAACATGTCCCCGGTCGCGCAGGCCGCCTACCGGGCGCGCGCCGCGCGGGACGCGGTGCGCCTCCCGGGCGTTCCGGGGCCCGCACGAACCCGGCCCGTAGCATCCGGCCCCCCGTCGCATCACCCGAACGCGCTAATAGGGATCGTTGCGGCACCTGAGCTCCGACTACTCGCTAGCGTGACGCCTCCATCGACCACGCGGGGGCGGGTGCAGGCATGACGAGAACACCGGTCGCGGCGCGGGCGTTCATCGCGGTCGTGGCGGTCTGCGCCGTCTGTTGTCTCGTCCCCGTACTCGGCGAGGTTCCCTGGCCGGGGCCGGTGGGCGCGAGCGGTGGGGCCCCGGTGTCCTGGCACACCCTCGGCCTGCTGGCCGCGCTCTACCTGGCGGGAGAACTCCCCGGCCGTTGCCCCTTCTTCGGTGAGCGGGTGCCGGTCCGCGCCGGATCGTTCTTCCCGTTCCTGCTCGCCGCCGCTTTCCTGTTGCCGCCCTCGGCCGCCGCGCTCGTCGCCGTACCCGGCGCGCTCGCGGGCCGGGTCGAGCACCGGCCGTCCGCCGCCCGCCGCGTCTGGCGCGCCGCCCAGCTCGTGGTCACCGTCTGGGCCGCCTCCTCGGTCTACGGGGCGCTCGCCGGCCCGGCCACGCTCGGCGGCCCGCACGGTCCGGGCGGGCAGCGGGGCGCCGCGCCCGACTTCCCGTACGCGCTGCTCCCGGCCTGCGCCGCCGTCCTCGTCTTCAGCCTCGTGCTGGCGCTGCTCGACGGCGCCATCCGGGTGCCCGCCGAGCACGTGCCCGTACGGAACGCCTGGCACGGGCTGTTCGCCCCCTCGGTCGGGCCGCATCTCGTGCACGCGCTCGCCGGGCTGATGATGGCGGTCCTGTGGCGAGGCCCCTACGGACCGCTCTCCTCGCTCTTCGTGCTGCTTCCGATGTACATCTCCTGCTGGGTCTTCGCCCAGTACCACCGGGAGCAGGCCGCGCACCGGGCCACCATCCGCGCCCTCGTCCAGGCCGTCGACATCAAGGACACCTACACGCGCGGCCACAGCGAGCGCGTCGGCCGTGCCTCCGTGCTCATCGCCCGTGAGATCGGTATGGCGCCCGAGCGGGTGGAGGCCCTCCGGTTCGCCGGCATCCTGCACGACGTCGGCAAACTCGGCGTGCCGACCCGGGTCCTGCGCAAGGACGGGCCGCTCACTCCGGAGGAGCGACGGGTCATCGAACTCCATCCCGAGTACGGCCACGAGATCGTGCGGGGCATCGGCTTCCTCGACGAGGCCAGGGCGGCGATCCTCCACCACCACGAGCGGCTGGACGGCAGCGGCTATCCGCACGGACTCAGGGGCGCCCGCATCCCCGAGTCCGCCCGGGTGGTCGCCGTCGCCGACGCCTTCGACGCGATGACCTCCAACCGCTCCTACCGGCGCGGGCGCCCGGTGGCCGCCGCCGTGGAGGAACTGCGTCGTTGTGCCGGCAGCCATTTCGACCCCCGGATGGTGCGCGCGCTGGTCCGGGCCCTGGACCGGTACGACTGGTCGGCGGCGACGGCCGCCGTGACCTCGGACGAGGCCACCCTGCCGCCCCCGCGCGGGCAGGCACCCGTCGCCGGGGGAGCGGCGGGCGCGGCACGGACCGCGGACGGCGACGGACGGAGCGAGCGGTGACCTTCCCGAGGGGCCGTCCCGACGGCGGACCGCCGTCCGCCGTCCGCGCGCTGCACGTGGCCGCCCTCGTGCTGACGCTGGTCGCCGTGGTCCACACCCTCTGGTCCGGGTTCGCCGAACCGGGCCACGCCCTCGCCTTCGGCGCGCTCGTGGCCGTCGGCGAACTCGCCCGCCGGGGCGCTCTGCCCGGCGAACGGGAACCCGCGCCGCTCGGCGCCGCCGGGGCCCTCGCGTACGCCCTGCTCGGGCGGAGCGCCGGGGAGCCGACCGGTCAGGGGGTGCTCCAGGTGATCACCGTCGTCACCGCGGCCCAGCTGCTCGCCTCGGTGCCCCGTCCGGGATGTGTCGCGAAGCGGCTCCCGGGACACACCCCGGTGCGCGGCGGACCCGACCCCGACCGGGCGGCCCGGAGGGTGCTGACCGTGGCCTTCGCCGCGGTCTGTTTCCAGCCTCTGCGGATCGCCGAGCAGTCCACCGGGGCTTTGGGAGAGGGGCCGGCGTACGCCGCCTTCCTGGTCGGGCTGCTGGGGCTGACGGCGCTGTGCGACGCGGTGCTCGCCGCGTGGGTGCTGGCGGCGCGGACCCGCTATCCGTACGGCTCGCACCTGCGCGACGAGTTGCGCGGGCTGCCCGGCATCGGGTCGGCGGTCTGTGCGACCGGCGCGGTGATGGCGCTCGGAGTGGCCGTCGCCGGGCTGTGGGCGCTGCCCGTGCTGTGCGTCCCGCTCCTCCTCACCCAGGTCTCCTTCCGGCGGTACGCGGCGGTCCGCGAGACCTACCGGCAGACCATCGCCTCGCTGGCCCGCGCGACCGAGATCGCCGGGTACACCCCGCACGGCCACGCCCGCCGGGTCGCCGAGCTCTCCACGGCGGTCGGCCGCGAGCTGGGGCTGGCGGGCCGTGAGCTGACCGTGCTGGAGTACGCGGCGCTGATGCACGACATCGGCCAGCTCTCCCTGGTCGATCCGCTGGTGGACGGGGCCACCGCCCGGCTGCCCGCCGCCGACCGGACCGGGACGAGGACGACTTGCGCGCGGAGAGACGAAGGAGACGAGCGGGGAATGAAGGACGACAGGGCGGCCGGCGCCGCGCACACCGAC
>NZ_JBSFVR010000597.1:0-2817 GCF_053592415.1 Streptomyces sp. NPDC002690
GCGGTGTATCTGCCTCTGCTGGACATCTTCACCATGGGCGATCCCGCCACCGGAGCCGGGGCCGGGGCAGCGGGGCGGAGCGTGCGGGCAGGTCCTGCGGGTCAGCCCATCTCTTCCAGGGCCTTGCCCTTGGTCTCCTTCACGAACAGCACCACGAAGGGGATGGAGAGGGCCGCGAAGCAGGTGTAGATGATGTACGTCGCGGAGAGGTTCCAGTCCGCCAGGCTCGGGAAGCTCGCGGTGATGGCCCAGTTGGCGATCCACTGCGCGGACGCGGCGACACCGAGAGCGGCGGCACGGATGCGGTTGGGGAACATCTCGCCGAGGAAGACCCAGACGATGACACCCCAGGACAGGGCGAAGAAGAGCACGAAGACGTGGGCGGCGATCAGCGCCACGGTGCCCTCCGTGTTCGGAAGCTTCCCGTCGACCAGCTTGGCGGAGAAGGCCCACGCCTCGAAGGCCAGCGCGATCGCCATGCCGACCGAGCCGGTGAGGGCGAGCGGTTTACGGCCCACCCGGTCGACCAGGACCATCGCGATGACCGTACCGATGATGTTCACGATCGAGGTCGTGAACGAGTAGAAGAACGAGTCCGTCGGGTCGATGCCGACCGACTGCCACAGCGTCGCCGAGTAGTAGAAGGCGACGTTGATGCCGACGAGCTGCTGGAAGATCGACAGTCCGATACCGACCCAGACGATGGGCAGGAAGCCGAAGCGGCTGCCGAGCAGGTCCTTGAAGGAGGACTTGTGCTCCCGGTGCATGGCCGTCTCGATCTCGGTGACGCGGGCGTCCAGATCGACGTTCTTCCCCTCCACCTCGGCCAGGATCTTGCGGGCCCGCTCCTTCTTCCCGACCGAGATCAGATAGCGCGGCGACTCCGGGATGGCGAAGGAGAGCAGCCCGTACAGGACGGCGGGCACCACCATCACGCCGAGCATCCACTGCCAGGCCTCCAGCCCGCCGATCTTGCCGCGCTGGTCGCCGTCCGCGATCTGGAGGATGCCGTAGTTGACCAGCTGCGAGATGGCGATGCCGATGACGATCGCGGCCTGCTGGAAGGAGCCGAGGCGGCCTCGGTAGGCGGGCGGCGAGACCTCGGCGATGTAGGCAGGACCGATGACGGAGGCCATGCCGATGCCGAAGCCGCCGATGATGCGCCACATCGCCAGGTCCCAGAGCGCGAAGGGGAGGGCCGATCCGACCGCGCTGACGGTGAACAGCACCGCGGCGATCTGCATGCACCGGATACGGCCGATGCGGTCGGCGATGCGTCCCGCCGTAGCGGCGCCGATGGCACAGCCGATCAGGGCGATGGCGATGACCTGGGCGAGGGTTCCGGACCCGATGTCGTACCGGTCGCGGATGGCTTCGACGGCCCCGTTGATCACGGAACTGTCGTAGCCGAACAGGAAGCCGCCCATCGCGGCGGCGGCCGTGATGAAGATGACGTGCCCGATGTGGTCCGGGTGAGCCCCCCTGGCTCCGGACTCCGGTCCTTGCACTCTGCTGGTCACATGAACTCCTGGTGCCTGCCCGCAATGTCAGACGTGGATGGATGAGCCCTTTAAGTGGCGCATACGAAACAGATCGCCACCACTTGAATACGCAGGGGATGCGTCGGGGATCATCCGTTCAATCGTCGAATTCGGGCGCGTACGAGAGTCCACGCCTACCCGGGCCCCTTCCATTCGCGTGAAGCAGCCCGGGGAATTACGTGAAGATTCAGCGAAGACGCTGACTGATGACTTTCGATACACCGTCACCCTGCATGGAAACCCCGTACAGGGCGTCGGCCACCTCCATCGTCCGCTTCTGATGCGTGATCACGATCAGCTGGGAACTCTCCTGGAGTTCTTCCATGATGCGGATGAGCCGCTGCAGATTGGTGTCGTCGAGGGCCGCCTCCACCTCGTCCATCACGTAGAACGGGCTCGGCCTGGCCTTGAAGATGGCGACCAGCAGGGCCACCGCCGTCAGGGACCGCTCGCCGCCGGACAGCAGCGACAGCCGCTTCACCTTCTTTCCCGGCGGGCGGGCCTCCACGTCCACGCCGGTGGTGAGCATGTGCTCCGGGTCGGTGAGGATCAGCCGTCCGTCGCCACCCGGGAAGAGCCGGGAGAAGACGCCCTCGAACTCGCGTGCGGTGTCCTGGTACGCCTCGGTGAAGACCCGTTCGACCCGCTCGTCGACCTCCTTGATGACCTGGAGGAGGTCGGCCCTGGTCTTCCGCAGGTCGTCGAGCTGCTCGGCGAGGAACTGGTGGCGCTCCTCCAGCGCGGAGAACTCCTCCAACGCGAGCGGATTCACCTTTCCGAGTTGCTGGTACGCCCGTTCGGCCGACTTCAGCCGCTTCTCCTGCTCGGCCCGGACGAAGGGCCGGGGCTGGTTGCGCGGGTGCTCCGGGTCCTCGGGCAGTTCCTCGCCCTCGGCCGGGAGCGACGGGGGAACGGGCCGGCCGGGGCCGTACTCGGCGACCAGGGCCGCCGGTTCGACGCCCAGCTCCTCCAGCGCCTTCGCCTCCACCTGCTCCACCCGCATCCGCTTCTCGGCACCCAGCACCTCGCCCCGGTGCACCGAGTCGGTGAGCTTGTCCAGCTCTGCCTTGAGGTCCCGGCCCTCCGCGCGCGCTGCGAAGAGCGCGTTCTCCCCCTCGGCCTTCGCCGCCTCCGCCGCCGCACGCTCCTCCTCGGCCCGTACGACGGACACCTCGACGTGCGCGAGCAGCTGCCGGCCACCGTGCGCGACCGCGGCGGCCACGTTACAGGATTTCGATGGCGTCAACCTTCGGAGGCCGGTTCGGGAAGGTGATCT
>NZ_JBSFVR010000598.1:0-2799 GCF_053592415.1 Streptomyces sp. NPDC002690
CCCGGTGTTCCAGGACGACGAGCTGGCGGACGAACTGGAGCCCGGAGGCCGGCTGGAACAGCTCGTCTCCCTGGGCACCCGCGCGAGTGCCGAGGCGAGGAAACCGGCAGCCACTCGCGGTACGCCGGACCGGTGACCGGCGTACGCGCGCGCGGCCCCGAAGCGGTCCGGTGGCACAAGGCTCGGGGCCACGTGGTCTTCCGTCATCAACGGTGTTCCTCCTTGGGACATTCGGGAGCGTCAGCCGCTCCGGCGCCGTGCGGTCGTGGCGGTCGACGGCCCATGAGGGAGGGACACCCACCGACACCCGCTGCCCGGTGAACGGATGTTCCTGGCTCGCGGTCACGGACATCCGTCCCGACTCGCCGTACCAAGGACGCCAGCCGCCGCGTCCCGCCCGCCCGTTCACACCGGGAACCGCCCGGCGGGAACGGTGCCGGGGCCCCGGCCGGCCATGCCCGCGACGGGATCGGCGGGCCGGTCCCGAGATCTCCGTACGGCCACCGGTCCCTGCGGTGGCGGACCTCGGGCGGTCCTGCCGGTTCCGGGCTGAGCCCGCTGGAGCGGCGGGTACGGGCCGGACTCAGGTCAGGGCGGCCTGCCGGGTCTCCAGGCGCAGCACGTACTCGACCGCCCGCACCAGCACCTCCTTCACCGAGGGGTGCGAGCGCACGTCGCACAGCAGGACCGGCACGTCCGGGCCCAGGGTCAGCGCGCGGCGCACGGTCTCCGCGGGGTAACCACGCGCGCCGTCGAAGCAATTCACCGCCACGACGAACGGCACACCGCGCCGTTCGAAGTAGTCGACGGCGGGGAACGAGGCGTCCAGCCTGCGGGTGTCCGCCAGGACGATCGCACACAGGGCTCCCGCCGCCAGCTCGTCCCACATGAACCAGAAGCGGTCCTGACCGGGAGTGCCGAACAGGAAGAGCGCGAGCCGGTTGTGGATGGTGATCCTGCCGAAGTCCATGGCGACCGTGGTGAGCGCCTTGCGTTCCACCCCCGACAGATCGTCCACCCCGACGCTGGACCGCGTGAGGATCTCCTCCGTGTGGAAGGGGGTGATCTCACTCACCGTCGAGACCAATGTGGTCTTGCCCGCGCCGAAACCGCCGGCGACGAGGATCTTCGCAGCTTCGGGTATGTCGTCGCCCGGAGCGGCGGCGCCGTTCTGTAGCACCTTTGACATTTCGGGCATGCCCTCTCAGTCTTCGTTCCGTGCCCAGGCACGGGATGGTGAGCCGGTCGGGGCCCGCCGCGCGGCGGAGCCCCTCGGGAGGACCGTCACAGTGCGCGGAGCCCTTCCAGTACTTCCTTGATGAGCCGTACGTTCGGCCGCCCGGAAGGGTCGGCCGGCTGACGCACCCGGATGGCACGCGCCTCCAGGAGATCTCCCAGCAACACCCGTACGACTCCCACCGGCAGGTTCATCCGGGCGGCCACCTCGCCCACCGGCCGAGGTCTCCGGCACAGGGTGAGAATGGCCTGGTGCTCGGGCTGCATCTCCACCCGGTGGTGCAGGGTGTCCACGGCGGAGACGACGAACGCCACCAGGTCGAACCAGTACCCCTCGTTGCGGGTCCTGCCCCGGACCATGGCATAGGGGCGGACGACCGGACCGGCCGCGTCGTCCACCCACTCCGCCGAGGTCACACCCCGCTCCCGGGCCCCGGTATCTCACCCCGGGAGTCCACGGCCAGGTGGTTGCCCAGCCGTTTGACGACCATGGCCATCTCGTAGGCCACGACACCGATGTCGGCGCCCTGCCGGGTGAGTGCGGTCAGGCAGGTGTTCGGACCGGCGGAACAGACGAACAGGAATCCGCCCTCCATCTCCACCATCGTCTGCAGGACCGCCCCGCCCCCGAAGTGACGCCCGGCACCCTTGGCGAGGCTGTGGAATCCGGAAGCCACGGCGGAGAGCCGTTCCGCGTCGTCGCGGTGAAGGTCCGAGGAGGCACCGAGGAGCAGTCCGTCCGTCGACAGGAGAACCGCGTGACCGATCTCCGGCACGTTGCGGACCATGTCGCTCAGCAGCCAGTCGAAGCTGGCGCCTGTCTCGGGTGCGCTGGCTTGGGTCATCGTCAGCCGTGCCTTTCGGGAGATGCGTGGGACGTCTGTGAGGGATGGACAGGTCCGGGACGGCCGTCGTCGCCGTCCCCGGGCCCGGAGTACTGGCCGACCCGGGCGCGGGCGGCCCCCGCCTGCAGGGCCGACATCATCGAGCGCACCCGTTCGGGGCGCTCCGCCAGTTCCTCCGGCGAGAGAGCCGGAATCCGTGGCCGGCCGCGCACGGGGCGGTCCGGGTAGGGCTGGACGCCCGGCTGCCGGGAAGCCGTCGCGTACGGGAAGACGTTCTGTCCGTGCGCCGCCGCCGGGGCGTCTGGCGCGGTCCACCCGGCGGCGGCCCCCCGGAACGCGGACGGCTCCTGCGGATACGGCGACTGCGGCACGTGGGCCTGCGAGGGCGACTGAGCGTCGCCGGCCTGCTGATACGTCTCCGCGTACGGCTGGCCGGAGCCGTCCCAGCCGATCCCGCCGACATAACCGTGCTGCTCCTGGCCGTTGCCTCCCCAGCCCATGAGCGGGGTCCTGGTCCCGGCGCCCGAGTCGTCCGCGAGTTCCCCGGCCAGACTCGCCTGCGGCACCCGGCAGGGCAGACCGTCGATCGTCTCGCCCTCCGCGGGGGGAGCGGCGTGAGGGCGGTTGGCCAGCGGCACCACTGCCGGGTTGGAACGCGTGGCCCCGCGCTGCGGTGTGCGGGCTCCGCCGGGGATTCGGGCGGGCCCGACGTCGGGGC
>NZ_JBSFVR010000599.1:0-2792 GCF_053592415.1 Streptomyces sp. NPDC002690
CGATCCTCTCCGACGAGGACCCGCTGAGGGTGCTCGACGAAGGCGGCGTACCGACGCTCGCCGAACTCGTCCTGCACAACGGGACGATCTACCGGCGCTCCAGCTCGGACCGGTGCGCGGCGGTGTCCTCCAGCGCGTGTTCCGCGGCTTCCAGGGCGGCGGTCAGCTCCGCCTCCTGTTCGCGGATCCGGGCGGCCTCGCGTTCCATCTCCTCGGGGTCCCGGCCGCGTCGCTCCTCCTCGGGTACGGCGGCGGCGCTCTTCACCCGGGCGTCGGCGAGCGAGATCGTGCCCCTGACCCGTTCGGCCAGTTGCGACAGTTCGTGCCAGCTCTGCTGGGCCCGCTGGAGGCGCGGGGCGAGACGACGGACTTCACCCTCCAGCTCTGCCTCCCGGCCCAGGGCCTCCTTCAACCGCGCCTCGGCGGACTCCTTGCGGCGTTTCGCCTCGGCCTCGTCGGCGATCTCCTCGCGCAGCGCGTCCCGCAGGGTCACCAGGTCGTCGGCGAGCAGCCGCAACCGGGCGTCGCGCAGATCCGCCTGGATCACCGCGGCCCGCCGGGCGACCGCCGCCTGCCTGCCGAGGGGCTTGAGCTGACGGCGGAGTTCCTCGGTGAGGTCCTGGACGCGAGCCAGGTTGGCACCCATCGCGTCGAGTTTCCGCAGCGCCTTCTCCTTGCGCCTGCGGTGCTTGAGGACACCGGCGGCCTCTTCGATGAACGCCCGGCGGCCCATCGGATCGGCATGCAGGACGGAGTCCAACTGCCCCTGGCCGACGATGACATGCATCTCGCGGCCGATGCCGGAGTCGGAGAGGAGTTCCTGGATGTCGAGCAGCCGGCAGGTGTCGCCGTTGATCTGGTACTCGCTGCCGCCGTTGCGGAACATGATCCGAGTGATCGTCACCTCGGCGTACTCGATGGGCAGCGCGCCGTCCGCGTTGTCGATGGTCAGCGAGACTTCGGCGCGGCCGAGCGGCGGGCGCCCGGTCGTCCCGGCGAAGATGACGTCCTCCATCTTGCCGCCGCGCAGGGACTTGGCCCCCTGTTCCCCCATGACCCAGGAAAGGGCGTCCACCACATTGGACTTGCCCGACCCGTTGGGTCCGACGACGCAGGTGATCCCCGGTTCGAAGCGCAGCGTGGTGGCGGAGGCGAACGACTTGAAACCGCGCAGGGTCAGGGCCTTGAGATGCACGCCGCCGGACTCTACCTTTCGCACACGGTTTCACCGCTGAGGGTGCAGGGCACATCTGACGTTAACCGCGCCGCTGATCTCCCTGGGGAAAGGGATGCGGGACGGAACCCGGGACAGGGGGCGGACCTGGTAGCCGGGTTGACGCGAGGGGGAAAGAAAGAAGGGACGCCGAAGCGTCCCTGGTGGAGCGTGGAGCACCCGTGTGCGCGGTCCCGTGATCAGGTTCCGCGGGTCGTCCCGCACGGCGGATCAGTGGCCGTTCGACCGTGATCGCGGGCGATCACGGCGTCCGGTACCGCGGATCCGCGGTGAAGACGATCCAGAAATGCTCCCGGGCCGCCGAAGATGCCGGCGGGCCCGGCCGGCCCCTTACGGGCGACCGGTCAGGTCAGAGCGGGCTCTGCCTGGGGTACATCGATGTCGATGCCGTCGAGCAGCGACTGGTGCTGGGCGGCGGCGTTGAGCGCGTCGTTCTCGTCCTGAATCCGTACGAGCTCGGATTCCAGGTCCTGGACGCGCTTCTGGAGCCGTCGCATCTCGGCGAGGAGTCGCGGGTCGGAACCGCCGACGTAACCGAGAAGCGCCTTTGCCATGATGGATGGTCCTCCACACTGAGTGACCGACCGAAGCGGTGTGGGTCGTGAGGGAATCGCACCCGCGATGCCCGGCAGTGCTCTTGTCATCACTGCGGTTGCTGCGGAAACAGCCCTGTCGAACAGCTGAGGTGCGCGGGGATTTCAGAGTCTCACCAAAAAGTTTGACGGTCAACACGATCACACCCCGTGGGCGCCACCATCCCCGGGGCGGCCCGCCCGACGATCACCCGGACCATCACCGTCGGACGGCTGCCCGACCTCGGCGATCTTGGTCAACCGGGTAGCTTCGCATGCCCCACGCCCCTTGGCAACACCGGGGCGCGCCGGGACTTCACCGCAGGTCACTCCGGGTGCCGTCGGCCGGCGCGCACCACGGTGGTGCGTCGCGAGCGCCGCACGGAGGACCTTGCGCCCCGGCGTGCGGTGCGTCGGTCACCGGATGGCGAACCCGTCGTAGCCGCCGCGCGGGGTGTCCCAGATCTCAGTCACTCCGTCCACGCGTCCGGGCGTGTCGTCGGAGCGCAGCCACTCCAGCAGACGGTGGCAATTCTCACGTGCTCCCTCGGCGACGACCTGCACCCTGCCGTCGTCCAGATTGAGGGCGAAGCCGGCCAGTCCTCCGATCTCCAGAGCGTTTGCCCTGGTGAACCAGCGGAACCCTACTTGCTGTACTCGGCCGCGTACCCACACCACGAGTCGTGCGTCTTCACTCATACGGGAACGCTAACCGGACCGGGCCGCCCGAAGCCCCTCGCGGCCGTCCGTTCATGGCGTACAGTCCGGTCGCAAACAGCTCACCCGATCGGGTGAGAACCACGGACACGGTGACGTCCCCGGGGATCACCGGGGCCGCCGAACGGCACGAGGAAGGCACAGCGCATGGGACGCCACCGACGATCCGCCGCTGACGAACCCGCCCCGGTGTCTTCCGGAGGACGGCACGGCGGCGCCCGCCGGACGAAGCGGCGGGTGCCCCTGCCGGTGCGCGCCGGGCTGCTGGG
>NZ_JBSFVR010000600.1:0-2778 GCF_053592415.1 Streptomyces sp. NPDC002690
CGGGGCATTCGTAGGTGTGGGTGGGGTCTAGGAGTTGCTGGATGTCGGTGACGATGCGGGGGAGGAGCACCCCGGCCGGGGCCGGGGCCGGGGCCGGTGCGCCGACGGTGATTGGGACCAGGGTGGGTTGCGGTGTCGCGCAGAATCCTGCGTTGTCGGTCCGGGCGGCGGCGGGGGCGTCGAAGAGTCCGGCGCCTCCGCAGGCGCCGGTCTCGGGGAGGGTGAGTTCGACGCGGTCGGCGGCTTCGAGCTCTCCGGCGAGTGCGGCGGCGACGGAGCGGACCTGTTCGTAGCCGGTCATGGCGAGGAAGGTCGGGGCGCGGCCGTAGGACTTCATGCCGACCAGGTAGATCCCGCTCACGCCGAGGGTTGATCCGGCACTGGCAGCCGAATCCGATGTCCCCCAGCCGTGCGGCGCTCAACCGACCGCGGTACCGGCACCGAACATGGTGCGGGTCGGGTCGTCGGAGAAGGACGGCGCGGTCAGCGCGCTGAGTGGTCGTATCCATTCTGCTCGGCGTGCTCCCGCGCCACAGCCTCCGGAGCCGGGCGCAGGTCCGCCTACGCACCCATGGCCTGCTGAGCCTCCCGCGCCCACGTCCGCCGGTAGCACGCCCGGCACGTCGTTTCTCCGTACGCGTCCTTCAGCGCAAAGCACCCGAGCGGCGGTCTCGTCGGCTCCGCGGTGGGCACGTCCGACCCGCGGTTCCTCGAATGGCACCGCCCGTCATCCGGCTCCCGGCCGCCGTGGGAGCTGCTGCCGGCCGCCCCCCGCCCCGCGAGCCGGGCGCGCTCTCCTGAGGCGGGCGACCCCGCTTCACCCGGTGATGCGCAGGTGCGGCCCCAAGGCGCGTACGGTGTCGGCCGCCGAGGCGAAGAGCAGGGCGACACCGACGGCTCCGGGATCGGGGATGCCCGAGGCACGTTCGCCGACATAGCTGGCGCGCCCCATGCGTGCCCGGAGCGCGGCCGTGTCCCGCACGCCCTGCCAGGCGGCATCGGCGGCGAGGGCGAGTGCACGGTCCGGCGGGGTGCCGTCCGGGGCGCCCCGCAGCGCTTCGGCGGCCGGCGTCAGCGCGTCCACCAGCGTCTTGTCCCCGGGCTTCGCGTCACCCACCCGGCGTATCGCGGCGAGGCCGTTCCCCGTGCCCGCGGCGAGACCGGTCGTGGTGAGGACAGGTCCTTCCGCCGCGACCGCGGCGCCGAGCGCCTGGAACAGCAGGCCGAACAGCGGCCCGCTGGTGCCACCTATCTCGTCCAGGAAAGCGGTGGCCGTGCTACTGAGAGGACCCGAGGGATCGTCCGGCGCGGCATCCCCGCCCTCGCTCCGCAGCCGCTGCGCGGCTCGTACCCCGGTGCTGAGGTTCACACCGAAGTCGCCGTCGCCCACCTGCTGGTCGAGCGTGGTCAGCTCGGTCTCGGTGGCGTGGGCCGAAGCCGCGAACCGGTCCATCCAACCGCTCGTGAACGTGCTGTCGAAAGCTGTCGCCATGGCGTTCTCCTTCAGTTCCACGCGTCCCGGCCGGCGGTGACGGGTCACCGGTGACCCGTCACCGCTCACCAGCGCAGTGCCGCGGTCCGTACCGGTGCGTCGTAGTAGCCCAGCGTCCGGGAATCGGCCACCAGCAGGGTCAGCGAGAACCCTCGCATGTCCAGGGCCGTGACGTAGTCGCCGACGAGATGGCGGGCGAGAGCGACGCCCCGGTCGTCCAGCACCCGGCCCAGTTCGCCGAAGATGCCGTACAGCTCCAGCGGAGTGACCGCGCCCAAGCCGTTGACCAGCGCCACGACCGGTTCCTCCGGTCCCGGGCGGATCGCGGTCAGGAGGGAGTCCGTCATCTCCTCCACCAGTGCGGAGACGGGGCCCTCCTTCCTGGTGCGGTCGGCGCGCTCTCCGTGGATACCGACGCCGTACTCCAGCTCTCCGGCGGCCAGTTCGAACGCCGGGCGGCCGGTGGTGGGCGCGGTGTGCGCGGTGGACGCCACCGACAGCGTCCGGCAGCGTCCGGCCAGCGCCGCCCCGAGCCCCGCCAGCTCGTCCAGGCCGAGGCCCGTGTCGGCGGCGCCGCCCAGGATCTTCTCCAGCAACACCGTGCCGCCCGTGCCCCGGCGCCCGGCGGCGATGTCCTCGGAATCGGACGCGAGGTCGTCGTCGACGAGGACGCGTGCGCAGGGGATGCCCTGGTGGGCGAGCCGCTCGGCGGCGATACCGAAGTTGATCCGGTCGCCGGTGTAGTTCTTCACGATGTGCAGCACGCCCTCCGCACGGGCCACCGCCAGCGACGCCTGGTACACCTGCCGGTTGTGGGGCGACGCGAACACCCGGCCCGGGCACGCGGCGTCCAGCATTCCCGCTCCCACGAAACCGGCGTGCATCGGCTCGTGTCCCGACCCGCCGCCGGAGAGCAGTCCCACCCGGCGGGACGGCGCGGTGTGGCGAGCGGCGAGATAGCCGTTCTCCACGTCGTGGACGACGAGATCGGCGTGGGCGCGGGCGAAACCGGCCAGCGCGTTCGGCACCAGGTCGTCAGTGCTGTTCTCGAAGTACGCGGCCATATGCGGCGCCCTTTCGTCCCGGGGCCTTGCACGGCCGGGTGAGACGACCCTTCAGACAGGTCACTTCATGCTAAGGGAGGTGCCGCAGGTGGCAACTCGCGGGGACAAACTCAGTCGATTACGTGACGGCGCACGGCAGCACGCTCCATCGCCACCGAGCGCCGCGCGCCGGATCGCGCCCCCGGGCGGACAGCCCGGTCCACTCGCCCGTGCCGCGTCTCC
>NZ_JBSFVR010000601.1:0-2774 GCF_053592415.1 Streptomyces sp. NPDC002690
TGCTCGTGCAGCCGCCGCACACAGGTTTCGAGGTCTTTCTCCTCGTTGTACACGGGCACGACCACGTCGAGTACGAGTGCGGGCGCTCCGTGCGCCGTACCGCTCAGCGACCGCATGGCACCGGCCGCCGCCGCGCACGTCCTGAGCGACTGCCGGGCGGTCGCCGTCCTGCACGCACCGGACGGACCGCCGCCACGGCTCCCCGAGGGGGTGTGGGCGGCGCCGGGCGACCTGATCGAGGCCGAGGGCGGCGAGGAGGCGCCGGACATCGCGCTGCCCGCTCCCGGCGCGCCCGCGCAGTACCTCTACACCTCCGGCACCACCGGCCTGCCCAAGGGGGTCCGCGCGACCCATGCCAACCTGGCCCACGGGTGCACCCTCGACGAACGACGCAGGCCGCTGAGGCACTCCCGTACCTTCCTCCACAGCTTCCCCATAGGTACGAACGCCGGCCAGACGATGCTCGTCAACTGCCTGAACGCGGCGGCCGCCGGTGTCGCGGCCCCGCAGTTCACCCCCTTGAGGTTCGCCCGGCTGATCGAGGAGCACACGGTCGGCAGCGTGTTCCTGGTGCCGGCGACCGCCATCGAACTGCTGGCCTCCCCGGCCCTGTCGCGCTGCGACCTGAGCTCGGTCCGGCTGGTCGGCTCCACCGCCGCAGCCCTGCCGCAGCCCGTCGCGCTGCGCCTGTCGCAGGTCTTCGACGGTGCGCAGATCGTCAACTACTACACCTCGACCGAGGCCGCGCCCGCACAGATCACCCTTCTCTTCGACCCCGCCCGTCCGGGCTCGCCCGGTCTGCCGGCCGCGCTCGACCAGCTGCGGATCACCGACCGTGACGGCCGTCCCGTTCCCGTCGGCGAGGCCGGCGAGATCTGGCTGCGCTCTCCCGCCTCGCCCCGCTCCTACCTCGGACCGGAGGGAAGCGGCACCGACGTCTTCCAGGGCCGGTGGGTGCGGATGGGCGACCTCGGGATGCTGGACGACGACGGCTACCTCCACCTGCTGGACCGGGAACGCGATGTGGTGAAGTCCGGTGCGTACAAGGTCTCCACGATCCAGGTGGAGAACGCGCTGCACGCCCATCCCGGGATCGCCGACGCCGCGGCCTTCGGGATCCCGCACCCGGTGCTCGGCAGTGTGGTGGCGGCCGTGGTGGTACCCCGGCACGGCGAACCCGACGTCCCCGGGCTGCGGTCCTTCCTGCTGGACCGGCTGGCGGCGCACGAGCTCCCGGCCCGGTTCCTCTTCCGCGACACCCTGCCCCGCAACGAGGGCGGCAAGGTCCTCAAACGTGAACTGCACCGGCTCCTGGACGACGAGGCGATCTCATGACCCTGCCCACCCCCTCCGCGGCCACGGCCCCGCTCGGCCGGGCCGCACCCGAACCCGTCCCCTTCGATCCGGCCCCGCTGGACCCGGCCCAGCACGGTGTCTGGGTCACCGAACAGACGATGCCGGCCGGTTCGGCCTACCACCTCAGCGTCACGCTCCACTTCCGGGGGCCGCTGGACCTCGCGGCCCTGCACACCGCGTGGACCCGGTTCGTGCACGACAACCCGGTGCTCGCCGCCCGCGTCGACCCCGCCGGACCGTGGCTGGTCGCCGGGCCGGTTCCCCCCGTGCGCCACCACACCTGCGCCCCCGCGGACCTGGAAAAGCTCCAGGAGGACGAGACCGGCGCCGCGTTCGCCCCGGACGGCGCCCTGGTCCGCCCGACCCTCTTCACCACCGGACCCGGCCGCCACACCTTGCTGCTGGTCGCCCACCACATCGTCTTCGACGGCGAGTCCAAGGACGTGTACGTGTCCGGGCTGGCGCATCACTACCGGGCCGCGACCCGGCAGGACCCCGCCCCCGCCACCGTGCCCTCCGAACGGCCCACACCCCACTCGTCCGCGCCCGCCCCCACCGGGCAGGCCGTCGACGCCGCCGCCCGGTTCTGGGCCGGCCGCTGGCAGGAGAGCACCGCTCCGGTCCTTCCGGGACAGGCCGCGCACTCCCCGGCGGACCCGGTCGCACCCGCTCCCGGGAGCGCTGCCGACTTCCGGCTCGACGGCCGGCGGCACGCCCGCCTGACCGCCACCGCACACGCGCTCGGCCTCACCCGGTTCGAACTGCTGACCGCCGCCTGGCACGCGCTCCTGCTGCGCTACGGCAACACCGAGCCCGCCACCGCCGTCGAGCTCTCGACCCGGACCCCGGCCACCGCCGGGCGGGCCGGGCTCCACGTCAACGAGCTGCCGCTCTTCACGCACCCTCGACCGCACACTCCGTTCGAGGAGTTCGCCCACGAGGTCCGGGAGGAACTGCGCGCCCTGTACGCCCACCGGCCGGTGCCGCTGAGCCGTGCGGTCCGTGGGCTGACACCGCGCACGGCACTGTGCCCGCTCTCCCTCAGCTACCGGCGCCGCACCGCCCCGGCGCAGGCCGGCTTCGGTGACGCGCTGGACGTCCGTACCGAATGGATCGGCTTCGCCCGTACCGCCCGCAACCTCGCCCACCTCCAACTCGTCGACTCACCCGACGCGCTCGAAGGCAGCCTGCAGTACCGCACGGCCGCCTTCGCCCCCGAAGCCCCCGCACGCATCCTGAGCCACTTCCGCACCCTGCTCGACGGCGTGCTGGACGCGCCGGACACCCCCCTCGCCGACCTGCCGTTGCTCCCCCCGCAGGAGCTCGCGCTCCTGCTCACCGACACCACGTCCGCGCCCGGCAACGCCGCCATCAGCCTGCCCGCCCTGTTCGCGGCCCAGGCCGCGGCCACCCCGGAC
>NZ_JBSFVR010000602.1:0-2770 GCF_053592415.1 Streptomyces sp. NPDC002690
GGCGGCCGGTGGTCCGCCGGCCGTGGCCCCAGCCGTCGCGCGGGCGGTCGCCCGGCCTTCCCGAGGGCGGTCGCTTCAGCCGTTGCGGGGGCCGGGGAAGACGCCCGGCCGCATGTCCCCGCGAAGCGGAGCGCCCGGCGCGGGCTGCGGAGGCATCGACCGGGCCGCGGGCACGGACGGCATCGGTGTACCCGTGCCGTGCGGGGGCCCCGGTTCGGCGTTGGCGGGCGCGGAACGCCCGGCCGTGGCCTCGGCGGTCTCCCCGGCGGGCTGCGGAGTGGTCCGGCGAGCGCCGTAACGGCGGTGCACCGCCTGCTTGGTGACGCCCAGGGCCGAACCCACCGCGTCCCAGGAGAAGCCCAGCGAACGGTCGAAGTCGACCGCCGCGGTGACGAGCGTCTCGACGCTGTCCCGCAGCTCCTGGGCCAGACGGACCGTGGGGGCGGGGGCCCGCCCGTAGACCACGAAGCCCGCGGAGGGGCCCGAGCGGCGGGGACGGTAGACATTGCCCAGCTGCGCGGTGAGGGTGCGCAGCGCGTCCACCTGCCGCCTGACCCGCTCGATGTCCCGCACCAGGAGATGCAGACTGGCCCGCGCTTGGGCGTCGTGCGTTGCGTGGTCGGCCATGAAGAAGCCTCTCGAACCGGCGTTGAAAGGGATCGGGCCGCCGCAGCGCGGCGACTCGCTTCGGTCAATCTCCTTTGACCAACGCCCGACCCGGCCTTGTGGTCACGCTCTCCGGCCGTTTCCGCATGTGCGCCGGGCGTACGCCGCGTGTGCGCCCCCTGGCCGGCGCCGCACCGGTGCCCCTCCAGGCAAGCTCCGCCCTGACGAACCCGTCGGACCGGCGGCCGGGCGCCGACCGCCCGACCGGGACGGCCGGACACGGCCTAGACTGGTGCGTCGCTCGTCACCGTACGCCCGCCCGAGAGGCAGTCAGCCACCCATGAAGCTCGTCTTCGCAGGCACCCCCGAGGTTGCCGTCCCCGCCCTGGACGCACTGATCGCCTCCGGGCGCCACGAGGTGGCCGCCGTCGTCACGCGTCCCGACGCACCGGCCGGCCGGGGGCGGCGGCTGGTCGCCAGCCCGGTCGCCGAGCGCGCCGAGGAGGCCGGGATCGAGGTCCTCAAGCCGGTCCGGCCACGCGACGAGGACTTCCTGGCGCGGCTGAGGGAGATCGCCCCGGACTGCTGCCCGGTCGTCGCCTACGGTGCGCTGCTGCCGAAAGCGGCCCTGGAGATCCCCGCCCGGGGATGGGTCAACCTGCACTTCTCGCTGCTCCCCGCCTGGCGCGGCGCCGCTCCCGTGCAGCACTCCGTGATGGCGGGGGACGAGGTCACCGGAGCCTCCACCTTCCTGATCGAGGAGGGGCTCGACTCCGGGCCCGTCTACGGAGTCCTGACCGAGGAGGTCCGTCCCACCGACACCAGCGGCGACCTGCTGACCCGGCTCGCCTTCGCCGGGTCGGGGCTGCTCGCCGCGACGATGGACGGCATCGAGGACGGCACCCTGCACGCCGTCCCCCAGCCGGCCGACGGGGTCACCCTCGCCCCGAAGATCACTGTCGAGGACGCCCAGGTGCAGTGGTCGGCGCCCGCTCTGCGGGTCGACCGGATCGTACGCGGCTGCACCCCCGCACCCGGAGCCTGGACGCTCTTCCGCGGCGAGCGGCTCAAGCTCGTCCAGGCCACCCCGGTGCTCGACCGTCACGACCTCGCCCCGGGCGAGATCTCGGCCACCAAGAAGAACGTGTACGTGGGCACCGGTTCGCACGCCGTCGAGCTGCTCTGGGTGCAGCCCCAGGGCAAGAAGCCCATGCAGGCCGCCGACTGGGCGCGCGGTGTCCGCCTCGCCCCGGGCGAGCTGCTCGGACTGTAGGTCCGCGGTTCCGCCACCGGGCCGGAGGCGACGTAGGCTGGGTGGGTTCGTCCCCTCACCATCAGCGGAGCACCTTTCACGTGAACGACCAGCCGCGTCGCCGTCCCGCCCAGCCCCACCGCCGCCCGAAGAAGGACCCGGTGCGGTTCCTGGCCTTCGAGGCGCTGCGGGCGGTCGACGAGCGTGACGCCTACGCCAACCTCGTGCTGCCCCCGCTGCTGAAGAAGGCCCGCGCCAAGGGTGACTTCGACAGCCGCGACGCGGCGCTGGCGACGGAGCTGGTCTACGGAACGCTGCGCCGGCAGGGCACGTACGACGCGATCGTCGCGGCCTGCATCGACCGGCCCCTGCGCGAGGTCGACCCGCCGGTGCTCGACGTACTCAACATGGGCGTGCACCAGCTGCTCGGCACCCGTATCCCCACCCACGCCGCCGTCTCCGCCAGCGTCGAGCTGGCGCGCGTGGTACTGGGGGAGGGGCGCGCCAAGTTCGTCAACGCGGTGCTGCGCAAGGTCACCGCGAAGGACCTTGACGCCTGGCTCGACCAGGTCGCGCCGCCCTTCGACGAGGACGCCGAGGCCCACCTCGCCGTGGTCCACTCGCACCCGCGCTGGGTGGTCTCCGCCCTCTGGGATTCCCTCGGCGGCGGCCGGGCCGGTATCGAGGACCTCCTCGACGCCGACAACGAACGCCCCGAGGTCACCCTGGTCGCCCGCCCGGGCCGGTCCACCACCGACGAGCTCGTGGAAGCCCTCGGCGAGGAGCAGTCGCTCCCCGGCCGCTGGTCGCCCTACGCCGTACGCATGGCCGAGGGCGGCGCGGGTTCAGCGCCACGGGACCATCCCCGCACGCGCGGGTAGCACTCTTCCTGACCTGCGGGTTTATCCGACG
>NZ_JBSFVR010000603.1:0-2762 GCF_053592415.1 Streptomyces sp. NPDC002690
CGCGTCGCGCGTGCGGGCCCCTACGGCTTACCGGTCCTGATCGGTCCGGTCAGTCCTGCTTCTTGCGCCGGGTCCCGAAGACGATCTCGTCCCAGCTGGGCACCGCCGCCCGGCGGCCCGGACGGACGCCGTCCGCCTCCGCCTGGCGGTCGGTGGTCCCGGTCAGCCGGTCACGGTGCCCCGCGACGGCACGCGGCATCAGCACGTCGGCGTAGGCGGAACCGGCTCCCGCCGACGCCGCCGCGGCCGGCGGTTCGTCCGCCGCCGGCTCCTCGACGGCAGGCTCGATCGCCGCCGGCTCGGGCTGCGAGGGCCGCTCGGGTACGACCATGTCGCCCCGGAAGCTCGGTACCGCCTCCAGCAGACTGGTCAGCGAATCGCGTTCGGCGGCCGTCGGACCGGAGTACTCCTCCGGCTCGGCGTGCCGCTCCATCTGCCGGTCCAGGGCCCGGTCCAGCGGACGGTCCCTGGGCAGCCGCGCGATCCTCGGTACGAACGGGAAGCTCGGTTCCGGAGCCGTGGCGTCCGATTCGCCGATGAGGGAACGCGCCTCGTCGTCCACGGCCTGGACCAGCCGCCTCGGCGGGTCGTAGGTCCAGCTCGCCGAGTGCGGTTCGCTCGCCACGCGGTAGACCAACAGGACTTCCCAGGTGCCGTCGTCCCGGCGCCAGGAATCCCACTGAACCGTTTCCTTGTCCGCGCCGCGCAACAGCAGACGTTCCTGCACGGCGTCGCCGAGCTGGGGGCCGGTGTTCTCGCCGGGACGGCGTACGGGAGTCTTCCGGGCCCGCTCCGCCATGAAGGCGCGCTCCGCGAGCACGGGGCCCTCGAAGCGGCGGACACGGTCGACGGGAATCCCGGCGAACTGGGCGACCTCCTCGGCGGAGGCACCGGCTCGTATCCGGGCCTGGATGTCCCGCGGGCGGAGGTGGCTCTCCACCTCGATCTCGATCTGTCCGAGCCGCGCCCGGTCGTTGCGCACCGCGGCACGGAGGCGCTCGTCGATCGGAAGCGTGTACTCCGTGCTGTCCGCAGCCTTGAGCACCAGTCGTGTGCCGTCGTTGGAGACGGCCACGACACGCAGTTCGGGCATGGGGACCTCCCGGGTGGTGCCTGCCGACGTCACGTGCGTCGCTGCTTCCGCTAGTCGAGTGTGGCCTGCCCGGGTGCAGCCTGCCACAACCTTGCCAAGTTGCCCGGCGTGTGTCGGGCCTTGGCCCTGGTACGCCGTCGTGACACGGTCACCCATGGTGGCGCAGAACGACCGGTGCGGTCACCCTGTGCAACGGGTCTCCGTGCGATGCTTCGGCGCCGCCGGTTCGAGTGCCGCCTTCGGCCCCCTCCCGCAGGACCCGGATCACCCTTGCGGGAGTCCGGCCCCAGGGCTCGTCACAGTACTCCATTCGGGCCACCGGGGTGGACCGGCACGCCGTCCGAGTTGTCGACGGGTGTCGTCGGCGTCGGTGGTTGACGGCGGGCATGAGGATGGGTATACCCACTCGCCGCCCGTTTGCCCGTGACGCGTGTCCCTGTTCACAGAATCGCCAGAAACGGAACTATCCACTTCGCCCAAAGGTCTCTTCCTGTTGCAGAGTGGGAGAGATGTCAAGCAAGGGCTGGTAATGGTTCAGAAGCCGGGAAGTGACACGGAACCGAAGGAAAGGCGCATAGATCTGAATGTGCCGCAGGTCGCCGGCAGCGCCGTGGCCGCGGTCGCGGCAGCGGTGGCGGCCTCGCAACTGGGGGTCTACGGAACGATCCTGGGCGCCGGTGTGATGAGCATCGTCGCCACCTGCGGAGGCTCCGTCTTCCAGCACTTCTTCCGCCGCACGGGCGAGCAGATCCGCGAAGTCACCGTGCAGGTGACCCACCCGGGGGGCCGTCAGGTCGCCGTACGGACCCGCGAGACGACCCGAGGTCGCGGCGGCGCCACGTACTTCCCGGAGGGTGCCGGGGCCGACGCCGACCGTACGCGGCTGCTCGGCCAGGACCAGGACCGTACGCGGCTGCTCCGAGCGGTCCCCGCCCCGGCCGGAGAGCAGGACGACGCCACCCGGCTGCTGCGGGAGCAGGACGACGCCACCCGGCTGCTGCGGGTCGCCGGCCCCGGCCTGTCGCCGGGGGAGAGCGGACCGGACGAAGGGTTCTCGGAGGCGACCACCCACGGCTCCGCCCGCCGCAGCCGGCGCAAGCCCGTCGTGGCGGCCGTCGTGGTCTTCGTCGTTTCCATGCTCGGGATCACCGGGTTCGAGCTGGTCTCGGGCAACGACCTCAGCGGCGGCAACGGTACGACCGTGGGCTCCGTCGTCCGGGGCAGCGACCCGGGCACGGCCGATCCGACGCCGGAGCCGTCGACCGGCGGTGATTCCCCCACCGGTACCGAGGGCACCGGCGCCACCCCGGGCACCGGCACGGGGGAGGGCGGCGCGTCCGCCCCGGCGGCCACCGGGGACGGCGGCGCGGCCACCACCCCCGCCCCCACGCCGACCGGTGGCGCCACCACCCCGGCGCCCTCGCCGACGCCGACCTCCCCGGCGGCCGGTGACGGCGCGAGCACCGCGCCCGAGCAGACGGCCGGCACCGGCGGCACGGTCACACCGGACCCGGCCACCGGAGGCGACACCGGCGGGGAGTGACCCGCGTCCGCACCGGAGCGGCAGGACGACGGCCCCGGCCGCCATGTGGGCGACGCCCTTCTCCGGGCCGAGCCAGCGCAGTTGCGAGTCGTGCGTCAGCTCGCGGTACAGGTCCCCGAGGTCCGC
>NZ_JBSFVR010000604.1:0-2761 GCF_053592415.1 Streptomyces sp. NPDC002690
CGATCCTCTCCGACGAGGACCCGCTGAGGGTGCTCGACGAAGGCGGCGTACCGACGCTCGCCGAACTCGTCCTGCACAACGGGACGATCTACCGGTGGAACCGGCCCGTCTACGGGGTCGCGGACGGGGCGCCGCATCTGCGGGTGGAGAACCGGGTCCTGCCCGCCGGCCCGACCGTCGCTGACGTGCTCGCCAACGCCGCCTTCTACTACGGGCTGGTGCGCGCGCTCGCCGACGAACCCCGCCCGGTGTGGAGCAAGCTCTCCTTCGAGGCGGCGGAGGAGAACTTCGACAACGCCTGCAGGCACGGCATCGAGGCCGAACTGCTGTGGCCGCGTCCGGGCAGGTCCGGCGGAGTCGCGAAGGTCCCCGCCATCAAGCTCGTACGGGACGAACTGCTGCCCCTCGCGTCCGCCGGGCTCGACGCCTGGAACATCGAGCCCGCCGACCGCGACCGCTATCTCGGCATCATCGAGGAACGGTGCCGCCGGCGGACCAACGGTGCCTCTTGGCAGGTCGACACCTACCACCGGGCGCAGGAGGCGGGGCTGGGGCGGGAAGCCGCCCTCGCCGCCACCACCCGCAGGTACGGCGAACTTGCGCGCAGCGGCGAACCGGTGCACACCTGGCCCGTCGGCTTCCCGAAGCCATGAGCGCGGGGGCGCACCCGGACGGCAGCGCCCCCGCACGGCCGGCCCCGTCAGGGGAGCAGCGGGCGCCCCTCGACCGCGATGTGTTCCCTCGTGAGCGTCACCGACGGGCACTCGGCGGTGAAGGCGCGCACCCGGGCGAGAGGTGAGTCCGGCCCGAGCGGCTCCCCACTGACCGCGAAGCCGTGGATCCCCATCCAGAAGGCCGTGCCCAGTTCCTGCGGGTCGTCCATGTCGGTCTTGTCCATGGGCGCACCGTAGACGACGGCGCCGACGACGTGCGACGGACCCGGGTGCGGCCGTCCGCCGCGCGGGGGCGCCGCGGACGGCCCCGCACGCCCCGCACGCGGGGGCGGCCGGCACCCTCTACTCGGGAATGGCTGCCTGACTGGCCGTCATGATGGCCTGCAGGATCACCGACTGGATATCGGCGGGGTCGCTCACCTCGTAACCGCCGCCTCCGGTCACCTTCGCGATCTCCGCGACCTCCTCGCGGTCCGCGTCCGGCCCCACCGCGATGGCGAGGACCGGCACCGGGTGCTCCGGGTCCGCGAGAGCCTTGAGCTGCTGGACCAGGCCGCTGCGCGAGATCCCGTTCTGGTCCTCGTTCGAGCCGTCCGTGAGGATCACCACGGCGTTGAACTTGCCCGGCACGTAACTCGCCACGGCCGCCCGGTACGCGGCGAGAGTGGTGTCGTAGAGGCCGGTGGCACCGTTCGGTACGGGCTCCAACTCGTCGAAGGCCGATGCGAGTTCCTCACGGTGGGTGGCACCGCCCGCCGTGCGGTCGCCGAGGCGGGACGTCGGCGTCAGCTCGCGGTAGTCCTTGGCGCCGTCGAGGGTGGTGGCGAACTCCCAGAGGCCGATCTCGTCGTCGTCCGTGAACTGGCTCAGCGCCCGCAGCAGGGACTCCTTCGTCACGTCCATCCGGGACTCGCCGCTGCCGGGAACCGGGGTGGCCATCGAACCCGAGGCGTCGACCACCGTGGAGAGCCGGGCGCTCTGCACGGTGATGGTCCACATGCCGAGCACTTCCTGGAGTTCGGCGGCGGTGGGCGCGGTGGCGGGAGCCTCACGGTACGGCTGCGGGTCCTTGCCGCCCGCCGCCCTGACGACCTGCGTCACGGCACTGCCGTCCGGGGGCCGGAAGCCGTGGGCGGGAAGGACGTCGCCGGGTCCGCCGGAGCTGCTGTCCCTGAGCAGCGTCATCAGGCGCAGCGCGGTCCGGCTCTGCTCGACGGTCATCGACGTCTCGTCCACCAGCGTCCACGGGTAGTTGAGCTGCGGAGCCCCGTCCTTCGGGTAGAAGAGGTCGACCTTCGTGGCCCCGGCCGCCTTCTCGTTGTGCGCGAAGGCGGCTTGCTCCGAGAGGATCAGAGCCTGATTCCGCTCGGCGTCGCCCTGGTCGGCGGCCGAGTCGTCGCGCACCAGCGTCTCCGACACCTTCGGGTCGCTCTGCGACATGCGCTCCGAGAGGATCTTCGCGGTCTGCGCGGCGCGGGTGTCGCTGTCCGCGCCCTGGTCGGCCGAGGACGCCCCGATGGCCGTGAGCGCCAGCAGTCCGGTGGCGCTGCGTGCCGGATCGGCGGCCCCGAGCCGGACGGCGTCGTCCGACGCCATGGCCGCGGCGACCAGATCGGCCCAGCCGAGCTGCTTGTCCGGCCAGCCGAGCGCCTTCGCCGCGGACGGCACCACGGCGAACCCCACCGGGGAGGTGGCCACCGAGTCGCCGGGCGTGAGAGGTATGCCGTCCCCGGCACCCTTCGCCCGGTCCAGCCAGAGGTCCGAGTCCGGCAGCCAGACCTGGTACGGGATCTTGCCGCCGGCCGCCACGGTGTTGGCGACCTTGTACGAGTCGGCGGCCACCACCTCGACGTCCATGCAGCGCCCGTCCGTGCGCACCTCGTCCTTGCGCGCCCGGTCGACGACCGCGCTCACCGCGGGCGCGATGTCGGGCGAAGCGGCCACGGTGAGCCGGACCGCGTCCTTCTCGCACGGTTCGGAGAACGGAAGCAGGCTGCCGCGCGCGACCACGGCCGCGCCGGCCGCGACCGCTACGGCGAGCGCGCCGGCGACGGCGACCCCGCGGCGGACAGACCCGGGGCCGCGTC
>NZ_JBSFVR010000605.1:0-2759 GCF_053592415.1 Streptomyces sp. NPDC002690
GCCGCGGGAGTACCGCGGCCGGGGGCCTTCGTCGTGTACGGGCGGGCGGATCAGCCGCGCTGGATGCCCGAGGTGTCCTGCAGGACACCTCGGCGGCCGTCCTGCGTCTGCGCGATCAGGGTCTGACCACGCTGCTCGACCGCCAGGTACCAGGTACCGGGGGCCAGTTCGGCGATCTGGCCGGACGAGCCGTCCTCGCCGTACAGCGGACGGGGCACCGGCACCGCGAACCAGAACGGCGCGAAGTCGGCGGCCGGCGCGGCACCGCCGGACTGCGGCGCCTGGGCGGCCTGCGGGGCCGGCTGCGCACCGAACGGCTGGGACTGTCCGGACTGCGGCGACCCGGCCTGCGAGCCGAAGGGCTGCTGGCCCGGGTAGCCGTACCCCTGGCCCTGCGGCTGCGCGCCGTACGGCGACGGGGTGGCCGGAGCCGGCCGGGGGCCGGACGAGAGCGGAGCCTTGAGCGCGGGAACCAGCGGTCCGGCCACCGCCGCACCGGCGAGCACCAGGGTGGCCAGCAGGCCGAGGATCAGCCCGGCACCAGCGTCACCGGCGTCGATGGTCGTCCAGAACGCGGTCCACAGCGCGAAGACGGTCAGGGCCACGCCGAACTGCCCGAGGTCCAGACCGACGATCTTGCGGCCCGGCGTCGAGCGGCTCACGATCAGCAGCGCCGCTCCGATGACACCGGCCAGGAAAATGCTCATGAGGAGCGAGAGCGAATCCCAGGCACTCGCGCTGTCGAAGCCCGAGCAGTCGACGCCACGGGGGCAGTCATAACCGGAGAGGTCGAGGAAGGAGGCGATGAACAGCACGACCGCTGCTCCGATCACCACGCCGTCGCCTCTAGTGAGGGATCGGATATTCACGTGAAGGTCCTTAGTCGGTCGTCTCGTCGGGGACGGTCGTCGCTGCGCCAGGGGCTCTCCCGCAGACGCGCCGAGAAGCCCGGGGCGGCTCCCCATCGTACGGATGAATCTATCGTCTGCCCGGGCGGGTTGGCCCCCGGCTTGCAGGACGGGCCGCCATCCCCCCGATATCACCGCAGAGCTACCCCGCGGCAGGGCGGAACTACCCCTTCAGGAACAGGACGATGCCGTCGCTGATCCCCTCGGCGGCCCGCCCGCGCCAGCTCGCGCTCGTCAGCAGAGCGGCGTCCTTCGGATCGCGCATGTTGCCGCATTCGATGAACACCTTGGGAACCGTGGACATGTTCAGCCCGCCGAGATCGTCGCGCACGTCCAATCCCGTTCCGCCACCGATGTAGTTGGACGGCGCGCTCCCGGTGGCCGCCGCGAACCTGCCCGCGATACGGGTCCCCAGCTCCCGCGAGGGGCTCACGATCCGCGAGGTGTCCGCCGCCCCGTCCCGCACGAGGGCGGGCAGGATCACGTGGAACCCCCGGTTGCCCACGGCCGAACCGTCCGCGTGGACGGAGACCACGGCATCGGCCTTCGCCGCGTTGCCGATCCGGGCCCGCTCGTCCACGCACGGGCCGTACGCGCGGTCGTCGTCGTACGTCAGGACCACCCTCGCGCCCTCGGCCTCCAGCAGGTCGCGCATCCGGTGGGCGACGTCCAGCGTGAACCGGGCTTCCGCGTAACCGGCGTCGGTGGACGTCCCGGTCGTGTCGCACTCCTTGTGGCCCGTACCGATGTTCACCTGCCGTGCGATCTCACGGGTGTGCTCGTGGTTGTGCGGGTTGTGACCGGGGTCGATCACCACCGTGCGGCCCGTGAGCGGACCTCCGGGCGAGGGCTTCGCGCTCCCGGCGTCCGCCGGAGTGGACGTGGCCGCCTTCGGACCACCGGGAGGAGCGGCCGTCGCCGGGACCCCGGCGCGCGGCTGAGCCTTCACCTCCGTGCCGCCGCACCCGGCGAGGACGGGCAGGCAGAGGACGGCGAGCGCGGTCAGCCCGGCGGCACGGACCGGCCGGCGGAGCGCGGGGCGCGCGGCGGGAGGGGTGGGGGGAACGCTGGTGTACGGCACGCGGGCGATGCTACCGACGGCTCTCAGATCCCCTGCCCCGTACGCCGCAGCACGCGCAGCGAGCCGGTCACCGAGATCTCGGTGAACGCACCCGAGGCGAGAGCCCGTTGATGCACCCGGTACGGGGCCTGCCCGCCGTCCGCCGGATCGGGGAACACGTCGTGGATCACCAGCAGACCGCCTTCGGCGAGATGCGGCGCCCAGCCCTCGTAGTCACCGTTCGCGTGCTCGTCGGTGTGCCCGCCGTCGATGAAGACGAGCCCGAGCCGGCCACCCCAGACCGCCGCGACCTGTGGGGAACGCCCCACCAGCGCCACCACGTGGTCCTCAAGACCGGCCGCGTGCAGGGTCCGGCGGAAGGTGGGCAGCGTGTCCATCAGGCCCACCTCGGGATCGACGAGGGACGCGTCGTGGTACTCCCACCCCGGCTGCTGCTCCTCGCTGCCCCGGTGATGGTCGACCGTGAGCGCGGTCAGCCCCGCGCTATGGGCCACGCCCGCGAGCAGGACGGTGGAGCGCCCGCAGTAACTGCCGACCTCCAGGAGCGGCAGCCCGAGCCGTGCGGCGTCGACGGCCGCCGCGTGGAGCGCCAGCCCTTCGTGGACCGGCATGAACCCCTTGGCCTTCTCGAAGGCGGCCAGCACCGCTCCGTCGGGGCGGGCTTCGGGATCGGCGACGGGGGCGGCGGACTCGGCGGCCACGGGTTCCTCCAGGCGGTACGGGTGTGTCGACGGCGGCCCCATCGTGCCGCACGCCCCCGCCGGACGGAC